>JBMNPE010000019.1:0-22572 GCA_050943435.1 Oscillospiraceae bacterium
CAGGTAGTAGAGCCACGATTCCATGGATCCCGAGTACAGAAGCCACGTCATCGAGGCAACCCTCAGCAGCACGCACGCCAGGAAGGACAGGACGACGTTCGAGACGGGACCCGCGAGGGCCGTCAGTGCCATCCCGGCCTTCTCGTTTTTAAAATTCGAGGGGTTCACAGGAGTGGGCTTTGCCCACCCGACGCCGGTGAACATAAGGCAGAGGAATCCGAAGAGGTCGAAATGCCTCGCAGGATTCATGCTTATCCTGCCGCTGTTCCTCCCGGTCTTATCGCCCAGCATCTCTGCAGTCAGAGCGTGTGCCGACTCGTGGAACGGGATGGCGATAAGCAGGGCTGCTGCCCTCGATACATACAATATAATGGTGCTTGCGTCCATACGATGGATTATACATTTGCGCATGGCAAAACTCAACGCGGCCGGAAAGCTTCCGGCCGCGTCTCATGTACTGTCATGCTATTTTGCCTTGAAGGCCTCTCCCATTATCTTTATGAGGTCGTCGTATGTGACTTCGGATCCCCTCACGCAGATGAGCACGTTCTCCGCAATGAGCATCGACGTCTTGTACGGCATTGAGTAGACCCCCCATGCGCTCCATGGCGGGAAGCAGCAGGTCTGCGAGCTCCCTCACGAGCACCCGGTGGGAGTGGTTCCTCTCGAAATTCTGGGTCCAGTAGGAACCGGTCAGCTGTGTAAGGATTCCCCTGTAGAGTTTGCAGAACTCGCAGAGGGCCTCGTATTCGGCCCTTGCAACCTCGTCGACCGTGTCGGCCTTGTCGCTGATTACACGCACCTTGTCGAGGAGCTCCATCCAGTCGTTGTCGAGCACTTCCACAATCATGGCGTTCTTGGAGGGGAAATAGTTGTACGTCGTGCCTGTGGCCACATGGCTGTTCTCAGCAACAGAGCGCATCGTGAGTCCGGCATACCCGTTTTCCAGAAGCTCTTTTTTGGCTTCTTCAAGGATTCTGTTCTTGATGTCATCGCTGCGTCTGCGCATGATGCATTCCGCCTTTCAATAGAACACTTCTGCCCGGCCGTGAATATTTATACAAAAAAACACATGGAAATGCAATGTTTTTCTTTAAATTTATTATAACAGATTTTCCCTTTACAATCCTTTCTGCTTGCTTTTTAAGTGGCACTCTGTTAGAATACACACCGTCAAACTTTTTTGCGGGGTGTTTTGAAATGGCAAAGTGCGATATTTGCGGAAAAGGCGAAGTCTTCGGGAACCAGGTTTCCCATTCTCATAGACGCTCCAACAGAGGCTACAAGGCCAACATCATGAGAGTCAAGGCGGTCGTCGACGGTGAAGTCAAGCACATTCACGTCTGCTCCCGCTGCCTTCGTTCTGGAAAAGTAACCAGGGCTGTATAAGAAGACCGAGGCT
Organism: Oscillospiraceae bacterium; assembly: GCA_050943435.1. GTDB lineage: Bacteria > Bacillota > Clostridia > Oscillospirales > Ruminococcaceae > RGIG5675. Next base: position 1,403 of record JBMNPE010000019.1, read on the forward strand.
TAAAAAACACGGCAGGAAATGCGTTCCTGCCGTATTTTTTTTGTCATCCGCGCTCCCTCACTATTATCCTGACCGGGGTTCCCTCGAGCCCGAAGGCGGACCTTATCTGGTTTTCGAGATACCTCTTGTAGGAAAAGTGAAACAGTTCGGCGTCGTTGACGAAGCAGACAAACGTCGGCGGCCTCGTGGACGGCTGGGTGATGTAGTAGATCTTGAGCTTCCTGCCCTTGTCGGAAGGAGGCTCGACCCTCTCGACAGCCCTCGCAAGCAGGTCGTTGAGGGTTCCGGTGGAAATCCTCATCGAATTCTGCTCGTCGACGAAGTTTATAAGCTCGAACAGCCTCGGAATCCTTATCTTTTCCTTGGCCGATATGAATATAACCGGTGCATAGGACATGAACGAGAAGTCGTTCATGTATTTTTTTCTCAGTTCGTTCTCCGTCTTGGAAGTCTTGGGAACGAGGTCCCACTTGTTGACGGCAATGATTGAGGCCTTTCCCCTGTTGTGTGCGAGCCCTGCTATCTTGGAGTCCTGCTCCGCGAATCCCTCGGTGCCGTCCACCATGATGACGCAGACATCCGCCCTGTCCACCGAATCCACGGTTCTGACGGCGCTGTACTGCTCCACCCTGCTGTCGATTTTACTGCGGCGCCTGATGCCCGCAGTGTCGATAAAGAGGTATTTCCCGTATGAGTTGTCGACCTCAGTGTCCACGGCGTCCCTGGTCGTCCCGGCCACGTCCGACACAATCATCCTCTCCTCCCCGAGGATAGTGTTGATGAGTGTCGATTTCCCCGTATTGGGCCTCCCGATCACGGCGACCTTTATCCTGTCGTCATCACCGGCGGGTTCTTCGTCCTCCGGAAAATACGACGTGACCCTGTCGAGGAGGTCCCCTGTCCCTGTCCCGTGGACTGCGGACACCTCTACCGGATCCCCCATGTCGAGGTTGTAGAACTCGTAGAACTCAGCCGGGGTCTCACCGGTGCTGTCGCATTTGTTGACGCAGAGGACCACCGGTTTCCTGCTCTTTTTTAGCATTACGGCCATTTCAGCGTCGACCGGATGGACCCCGGACCTTATGTCGGTCACGAATATGATCACGTCGGCTTCGCTGACGGCGGTCTCGACCTGGTCGGCGATCCTTTTGCCGATTCCGCCCTTTTCCGACGGGTCGAGCCCGCCTGTGTCTACCAGCGTGAAGCTCCTTCCGTTCCACTCGCAGTCCCCAATTATCCTGTCCCTCGTCACGTTCGGGGAGTCGTCGACTATCGAGCGCCTCTCACCCACCAGCTTGTTGAAAAGAGTGGATTTGCCGACGTTCGTCCTGCCGACTATTGCCACGATCGGCTTAGACATCAGAATGACCCTCCAAAATCATCTTGCGAGAGCCCTTGCGAGCTCCCTTCCGGTGTCTATGAACACCGTTTCCGCCCCGAAATGGGCGGATATCTCATCCCTCGACACCCCGTCGAGGGTTATGTCCCCCTCCTGCCTCAGCATGTTTCCCGGAAGCAGCACCAGGTCAGCCCCGGCTGAGTCCGGGACCTGCTCAAAGACATCCTTTCCAGTGAGAAGTCCGGAAACAGTGACATTGCCTCCGAAAAACCTGTTCTTTACTTCCCTTATGTCACACGTGAGCCCGGGGCACTTCCCGCAGGCAAGCCCGGCGAGCTCCCTTATCATCGGGGCCGCTGCCTCCCCTGTCACAAGAAGCGTCTTCTTGGGCCTGAGGTTTCCTTTTTTTACCTGCCTCCTGAGCTCGGATTTGAAGCCCTCCCTGAATGAGGCGATCATCCCTACTCCGTTGCCTATCTGGGGCATTCCGTCGTAGTACCTGCTGCCGTGGACATCTCTGCCGGCATTGAGGTAGAACTCGTCAGCTGCATACACTATCCCGCAGCCGTACCTGCGCCTGCATTCCCTGTCGGCTTTTTCCACAATCTCAAGGACCTCGAGGGACGATTCCCTGTCATACGGCTCAAGATGCGGAAGCCCTTTCCGGAATGAAGTGAGCCCCACAGGAACTACTGCGACGCTCCTCACTGAGGGCCAGAGGCCCGTGAGCACCTCTATGCTCTTTCTGAGGTGTTCCCCGTCGTTTATACCGCGGCAGAGCACTATCTGGCAGTTTATAGAGACACCGGCTTCCGCCAGCCTGTACAGGTATCTGAGCGACTCCCCGGCCTTCGGGTTTTTCATCATGGAGACCCTGAGCTCCGGCTCCACAGTGTGCACTGAGATGTTAACCGGCTGGATGTTCATCTCGATTATCCTCTCTATCTCATCGTCATTGAGATTCGTGAGGGTGATGTAGTTCCCGAAGAGATACGAGAGTCTCTCGTCGTCGTCCTTGAAGTAGAGGCTCTCCCTCATACCGGGAGGCATCTGGTCTACAAAGCAGAATATGCACCTGTTGGCGCAGTGCCTCGGGCCGTCCATCAGGAAATTCTCGAATTCGAGGCCGAGATCCACCTCTTCTGGGTTGTCGATGGAGAGGTTCACCTGCTTCCCGTTTCTCGCGAGCACAACATCCATCTCGGGGTCCGAGGACATGTAGTCGTAGTCGAAAGAGTCGTTTACAGGCCTTCCGTTAATAGATACCAGTATGTCCCCGGGTCTTATCCCGGCCTCATCCGCCGGGCTCCCGGTCCTTATCTTGTCGATTCTCGCTGACAAATGCCCCTCCCGAAAAAAGGGATTAAAAAAAGGGAGGACACCGTCCTCCCAGTTATCCGAAGCTCAGTCTTCGTGTTTTACAACTTCTCTGCCCTTGTAGTATCCGCAGTTCGCGCAGGCCCTGTGAGGCATCATCAATGCACCGCACTGAGGGCAAGTCGAAAATGACGGGGTTTCGAGCTTCCAGACGGAGGAGCGTCTCCTGTCCCTGCGAGCTTTAGAAGTTCTTCTTTTCGGTACTGCCATATCCGCACCTCCTCTTAAAAACTCACTCCCTGCGGAGCGCTAGAACATTATAACATACTCGGTTTTGCTGTCAACAACGACTTTCGGCAAAATTTCAGTCAGCGGAACCGTATTTCATGACCTCTTCCGGAATCTCGGATTCGTCGGCGGAAACAGTCACATATGTGTCGATATGGTCGCCGTTTATCTCGTTTATCCTGAAGAGCAGCCTGTCGAGGCCTTCCATTCCCCCGCCTATCTTGAGGATGCCGTCTATGAACACCTTCTCGATGTCGTAGTTGGAAGCAAGGAGCCCGCAGTAGAACCCGTAGAACTCTTCATAACCGCGGATCGCGTAATCATCTACGTCTATGAGCCTGACGGAATGGTCGATCGTGTAGGTGAGCTTCATGTTCTTCTCTACGCAGATGAGCTGTCCCTTGCACTCGTTCACGGACTGGTTGATGATTTCGATCATCTTCTTCGTCTTTCCGGACCCCTTGCGGCCGTAAATCAATTTGATCATTATATAGTCTCCTAAAGTTTATTCTGTGTATCCCGGTTTCCCGAGAAGCCTGAACATATTGGTTTTGTAGGCCTCGACTCCGGGCTGGTTGAACGGGTTGATCCCGAGCAGGTAGCCGGAAACTCCGCAGGCGAGTTCAAAGAAGTAGATGAGCTCTCCGACGTTCTCCTCGTCTATGGCGTCCACGTTGATCTCGATCACCGGGACACCTCCCGCTATGTGCGCGGCTTCCGTCGCCTTGAGTGCCTGGTCGTTGATGTAGGACATGTCCTTCCCGGCCACGAAATTGAGCTCGTCGGAATCGTCCTGCTCATACGGCACCTCCACGTCGTGCCCTGCCTTCTTGAACCTCACAAACGTCTCGAACATGATCCTCGAGCCGTCCTGGATGAACTGGCCCATGGAATGCAGGTCTGTCGAGAAGATGCAGGAAGCCGGGAATATTCCCTTGTGCTGCTTGCCCTCGCTCTCGCCGAACAGCTGCTTGTACCACTCGTTCATCATTGCGAAGGAAGGCTCAAAGCAGGCCATCAGCTCGACCGATTTGCCCTTGCGGCTCAGGATGTTCCTGACTGCTGCATATTTGAGCGGATCGCTCGTCCCGATCTCCTCGCCTGAGAAGGCCTCCCTTCCCTTGGCAGCTCCTGCCATAAGAGCGTCGATGTCGAACCCTGCGGCTGCTATCGGAAGCAGCCCGACCGGCGTCAGAACTGAATATCTCCCGCCGACGTCATCGGGGATTACGAAGGACTCATAGCCCTCCTTGTCGGCCAGTTTCTTTAGTGTTCCCCTGGCCTTGTCGGTAGTTGCGTATATTCTTGAGGCTGCACCCTGTCTGCCGTATTCCTTTTCGAGCTTCTCGCGGAATATCCTGAAAGCTATAGAGCTCTCAGTAGTCGTCCCTGACTTCGAAATGACGTTGATCGAAACCCTCTTGCCCTCGCAGAGCTTCAGTATTCTGGAAAGGTAGTCGCCGCTCAGGCCGTTTCCGGCAAAATAGACCTTGAGATCGGAAAAGTCGTTGAAGAACTGGGATCCCAGAAGTTCAATGACTCCCCTCGCTCCGAGGTATGATCCTCCGATTCCGATTACCACCAGCACGTCCGAGTCGGACCTGATCTTTTCGGCGGCCTTCTTGATCCTCTCAAACTCCTCTTTGTCGTAGTTGACTGGGAGATCGAGCCAGCCGGTGAAATCGTGTCCCTCTCCAGCCCCTGATCTGAGGATCGCCTGAACCAGTCTTACCTGTGAATCGATTCCTGCATATTCGGACTCATCTATGAATCCCTTCAGCATCTCCGTATTCAGTGAAACAGACAAAATAGGGAACCTCCTTATCTAAAGACTGTTTATCCTTATGTTGATGATAGTTTCAGGCGGGTTGAATGTCAAGGAAATGAGGTGCCTGAAACGGCCTTTACAGACGCCTCCGGGCTGTATTATTTCGGCCTGTGGAATTATAATGTTGAGAGCTCCCAGGACAGCCGCCGCAGGGCGTTTTCCGGGGACATGCAGGCTGAAAGGATTCCAGATGAAAGTTCACTTCACTACATTCGGATGCAAGGTAAACATATGCGACACGGCCTCCCTCTCCGAGCTGATGCGCAGCCTCGGCTGGGAAACAGCCGAAACCGCCTCTGAGGCTGATGTGGAGATAGTAAACTCGTGCACAGTCACCGCAAACGCCTCGAGAAAGGTGAGGACCGCCCTGAGGGCCGCCAAAAAGGCAAATCCCGGGGTTATCACCGTCCTGTGCGGGTGCTATCCCCAGGCATATCCCGATGAGGCCTCCGCAATACCCGAGGCAGATGTGGTGACAGGCAACACGGCCCTCTCGGACATACCGTCCCTGATAGACGAGAGAATTGCCGCAGGCACCTCAGTGAGGGCGGTAAAGCCCCATCAGCGTGGGGAGAGATACAGCCTCCTCCCGGAGGGGCGGGACGAGGAGCACACGAGGGCATTCATCAAGATAGAGGACGGGTGCAGCAGGCGCTGCAGGTACTGCGTGATACCATATGCAAGGGGCAAACGGCGCTCGATGCCGCTCGAGGAAATCTCCGCAAGGTGCCGCAGCGCAGTCGGGTCCGGATTCAGGGAGATAGTGCTCACCGGGATAAACCTCTCACTCGCCGGCAGGGATCTTGGATTTGACCTGGCAGACGCAGTGGAGGCGGCAGGAAATTCTGGTGCTGACAGGATAAGGCTCGGGTCGATTGAGCCTGATATCCTGACTGACGGCGAGCTCACGAGGATATCAAAGGTAAAGGGGGTATGCCCCCACTTCCACATGTCGCTCCAGAGCGGGTGCGCAAAGACCCTCAGGGCCATGGGAAGGCTATATACTCCTGAAGACTACATAAAAAAAGCGGAATTCATCCGCAGCATTTTCGAGAACCCTGTGTTCACTACAGACGTAATCGTGGGTTTCCCCGGTGAGACCGAGCAGGACTTCATGGAGAGCGTCTCGTTCGTGAGTGAATTCGGATTCCTCAAGGTCCACGTATTCCCCTATTCCAGAAGGCCCGGCACACCGGCGGATTCTATGTCCGGACAGGTGAGCCGCGCTGAAAAGGAGCGCAGGGTCCATATTCTGTCCGACGCTGCAGACAAGGTGAGGGCCGAAAAGCTTTCTTCCTTTACAGGAACTGTTGAAACCGTCCTCACCGAGAGGCTGCGGGACGGCATGTGGCACGGCTACACGTCCAGATATGCCCCTGCGGCGGTACCGGACTCGCCGGGCATCGGTCGGAACATGCTCGTGTCTTCCATGGTGGAAAAACTTGAGGACGGAGTGCTCGTGATGTCAGGCGGCATCGTCTCGTCTGATTGAGAGGAATTATCCAGAAACGGCGGAGAGAAGTTCTCTCCGCCGTCTGTCATTTCTATATAACCCGGATGGTCTCCTGCCTCAAGGAGTTCCGTTCTCAGATTCCCCGGAATCTGCCCTGAGCCTGTATTCCTGGAACTGGTTCATGCTCCAGAGCACGTTTCTGGGCTTGCTGCCGTCCTGCTGTGAGACGACGCCCATCTCCTCCATGGTGTCCATGATCCTCGCGGCCCTCGCGTAGCCGAGCTTGAGCTTCCTCTGCAGAAGAGATGTCGAGGCCTGTCCTGCCTCCACGACGACCTCAATGGCCTGCATCAGCATTTCGTCTCCGCCGTCTCCGGAGCGGGCCTGCGAGCCCGAGGACTTCTGGTCCTCCTTGGCGGCCTGCCTCTCTATCTCCTCGCTTATTTCGGGGTCGTAGTCGGCGCTCGAGTGCTTCTTTATGAAATCGGTGACCCTGTCGATCTCCCTGTCGGAGACGTAGCACCCCTGGACCCTCACGGGCTTGGGGTAGCTCATCGGGAAGTACAGCATGTCGCCGCGTCCGAGCAGCTTTTCCGCCCCGCCCATGTCGAGTATCGTCCTGGAGTCGACCTGCGAGGTCACGGAAAGCGCTATCCTCGATGAAATGTTGGCCTTTATGACGCCTGTAATGACGTCCACGGAAGGCCTCTGTGTCGCGATTATCAGGTGAATTCCGGCGGCCCTCGCCATCTGGGCCAGCCTGCAGATGTAGTCCTCGACCTCGTTCGGGGCGGCCATCATCAGATCAGACAGCTCATCGATAACAATGACTATCCTCGGCATCTTGGCGCGCGGCCTGTCCTCGGACCCCTCGAACGAGGTGCCCTTGAAGTCCCTCTCGACCATGCCGTTGTAGGCGTCTATGTCCCTGGCGCTGCATTCCGAGAAGGTCTTGTATCTCTTGATCATCTCGCCGACGGCCCAGCCCAGGGCGCCTGCGGCCTTCCGCGCATCCATTACCACAGGTATCAGGAGGTGCGGGAGCCCGTTGTATCTTCCGAATTCGACCATCTTGGGGTCTATCAGTATGAATTTGAGCTCGTCAGGCGTGAACCTGTAGAGCATGCTAACGATCATCGTGTGCAGGCAGATCGACTTGCCCGAGCCCGTGGTTCCCGCTATCAGCAGGTGCGGCATCTCGGAAATGTCCGGGATCACGTCCGCACCGCTTATGTCCTTGCCGAGGCCCACCGGCAGCACTGCCTTGGAATTCCTGAAATCAGGGGATTCCAGCACGTTCCTGAGAGCTACCGTCGACCTTATCTTGTTCGGGACCTCCACGCCCACGGCTGCCTTGTTTGGTATCGGGGCCACGATCCTTATTCCCGGGGTTGCGAGGTTGAGGGCAAGGTCGTCGGCAAGGTTTGTTATCCTGTTGAGCCTCACGCCTACCTGCGGCTGGAGGTCGTACCTCGTGACCGTGGGTCCCCTCGAAATCCCGACTATCTTTGTGCTCACCCCGAAGCTCTCGAGGGTCTTCACGAGGAATTCCCCGGTGGACTTGAGGTCAGCCTCGGAGGTCTGGTTCTTGTCGCTGCCCCTCTGCAGCAGGCTGAGAGGCGGGATTATATAGGGCTTGACGGGCTTTCCGCCCTGGGCAGCCCCAGAATCAGCGAGCACGGTCTGCTCGTATCTTGACTGGGATGAGGCCTTCCCCTCCCTGTTTTCGGGGAGAGCCTCCTCCTGCCCGAATGTATACGTGCGGTTCGTGTCCTTCTTCCCCGCACCTGAGAAAGTGGCAAAGATGTCCTCGTCCTGCTTTTTCGCGGTCTCAATGCCCCCGTACACGTCGTCCACGAGGGTCCCTGCAGGTCCGGTGGCGTGCTGCTCCTCGGCGGGGATCTCATCCCACGGCCCGAGGGGTATGTCTATGTCGCGGGTGTTCTCCTTCCCATCCTTGTGATCCTTGCTGGGAACGAACTTCACGTCGTAGTCGAATATGTCTTTTTTATTCTGGGTCCTGCCGGAGTCCGATGCCTCGGCAGGAGCCGCAGCAGGCTTTTCAGCGGGAACAGCAGCTGCATCCGCGGCTGCCTTTTCCCTGGCCGCCATTTCCTCCGCAGCCCTCTCGTCGGCCCTCTTCTGGGCCTCCCTGTTGGAGAGCGGGATGTCGATCTCCCTCTTCCCGACTCCGCTTATCGGGACATCGATGTCCTGGTTTTTGGGCTTTTCCCTCTGCGGCTTGGGAAGATTGACGGTTATGGGCTCAAAATCGTCGGTTTCGTCTATGCGCCTGTCCCTTGCCTGCTTTACCAGGTCTGCAATGGTCCTCCCGGTGAGCATCACTAGGAACGCGACTCCGAGTATGACTGTTACGACCTTTGCCCCGGTTATTCCGAGCAGCTTCGAGAGAGTCCAGCCGATGAGGCAGGAGAGCGCACCTCCGCCTATCCCGTGCTTTCCGGACTCATAGCAGCCTGATATGCTCTGGCTGAAGGAAAGCTCGGAGCTTTCCGGGGTCCCGAACACGAAAAGTGCCCCGCTTATGGTGAGGAGGAGCAGCACGGCCGCAGTCCTCTCCATGTCCGTGGGCCTCTTTTTATACGTGTACAGAATGGCAACGAGTATTATCGTGGGCCCCACGAAATACGTCATCTGGCCGAAAATGCCGGCCATTACCTCGTGAAGGGTGAGCCAGAGGCTCTCGCCCGGTATGACGGACAGCGCGAACAGCAGTGCGCCGACCGCGAACATGACGATTGACCTGACCGCATGCCTCTCTTTTTTCTTGGCCTCGGCCTTCTCCCTTGCTATTCTGGCCTCTTCGGCCTTTTTGCTGGGTCTTCCCCTCTTTTTAGTTGTTGTAGTACCCGCCATCAGATCTCCTCGGCCGTCACACGCCTGCGAGCTCCACCAGCATCATGGCAGCCCCGGCGACGATATTGAAAACAGCCGGCAAAAGCATTATTTTCCTGCGCACCATTCCCCTGGCAGCGCTTATCGACAAATAGGCACCTGCGGCAGAAACTGCTGCCAGTGCGGCCAGCATCCATCCGCCGTCAGGATATCCGCCCATTCCCGTACTTATTATATCCGCGATGATATCAGCCGCCAAGAAAGGCACATACATGAGATACGAGAATTCAAGGGCCTTTTCCCCGTCGTACCCGTAAAGCACCGGGATGGAAACGGCAGCGGCCGTCCTGGAAAACCCCGGCAGGCAGGACATGAACTGTCCGGCTCCGTCTATGACAGCCTCCCCTGGGGCCATCCTGGAAAACCTCTTCTTGTCGGGGTGCTTTTTGTCAGCCCGGATGGCAAATATCATCATGACCCCGGAAGCCAGGAAGCATATCGACGCGACTGTCATGTCCCCGGAATACCCCAGCGCGGAAATCCCCTTCCTCACAATGAGGTAGAGGGGTATCGGTATCATGGTCTCGAGGACCATCACCGCGAGCCTCCCGTTGCCCGTGAGTTCGGCGGTGGTTATCCTCCCTGTGAAGAGGAGAACTATGAGCTTCCATATCTCCCGCAGCATCACGAGCAGCTCGCGCCTGAACCTGACAATGATAGAGGCCAGGATGCCTATCTTGAGGGCAGTGGTGTAGGCCCCTGCACCTGCGTCGTCGAGGTTCATGAGGCCGACTGCGAATACGGGAATCATGTAAGAGGATATCGGTATTGAACTCATCAGGCCGAAGAGCAGTGCCGAGATAATTGCTGTCATTTATGTTCCTCCCCGGCCGGTGTGTTCTGAATTGAAAAACTTAATAGTATTGCCATATTGATATATTATATAATACTGGGAAATGAAATCCGCAACCGACCGGAAAGGTATGAGATGGCAAAACTTTACTATAGATACGGCGCCATGAATGCAGGCAAGACGACCGTTCTGCTGCAGGCGGCCCACAATTACGAGGAGATGGGGATGCACCCCTTTCTGATGAAGCCTTCCGTGGACAGCAAGGGCGATGACCTTCTGGTATCGAGGCTCGGCATCAGCAGGAAGGTGGACCTCCTCTGCGTCCCGTCAGACGACCTCTTTCTCAGAATAAAATCAGAAAACGAAAAGAAAAAGATAGACTGCGTCTTCTGCGACGAGGCCCAGTTCCTCACTGCAGAGCAGGTGGACCAGCTCATGGGCGTGGTCGTGGAGCTCGGCATCCCTGTTGTGTGCTACGGGCTCAGGACCGACTTCATGAGAAGGGGCTTCGAGGGTAGCGACAGGCTGCTGCAGACCGCTCATACGATCGAGGAGATCAAGACCATATGCAGGTGCGGTAAAAAGGCCATATTCAACGGGAGAAAGGTCAACGGGAAATTTGTGTTCGAGGGCTCCCAGGTGGCGATCGACGGCAAGGACAGCGTCACCTATGAGTCACTGTGCGCCTCCTGCTATCTCAGGGAAATGAGGAAGGCTGGTCTCGCCAGATGAACGTGAGGCGGATAAGGCCGGATGAGTATCATGCGGTCCTAGATCTCGTGAGGAGAAGCTTCGAGGAGTGCGATTCGGGCAGCTTCACCGACACTGCGTGCAGGTCCTTCCTCGAATACGCCGATTTCACTAATTTCTCCTTCAGGCAGAGGCACAACTACGAGACTTTCGTGATCCTCGAGGGCAGCGAGATCTGCGGCATGATGGAGCTCAAGAGCAGGATACACATATCCATGCTCTTTGTTGACCCGAAAAAGATAAGGTGCGGCTACGGGACCGTCCTCGTCAGGTTTGCGGAGGAATACTGCGCGGCGACGAGGCCCTTTGCAAGGGCGATAACGGTAAACGCGTCCCCCACCGCGACCGGCTTCTACGAAAAGCTCGGATTCACCAGGCTTTCCGATTCACCCAATGTATCGAGAGAGCTGCTCTCGTATCCTATGAGCCTCAGGATCACGTCAAAGCGCGAGCCGCTGAGGGAAGTTTTCAGCCATTTCGGGATGTGATCCCCGCATGGCGCAGAATTTCAAGAGGTATTTATCAAAGTGGGATTAGTAGAAAAACTGTTCGGCACGCCGAGTTCCAGGGAACTCAAGAAGATCGAGCCCGTTACTAAAAGGGTTCTAGAGCTCGAACCACAGTATTCCGGGCTCTCCGACTCTGAGCTGCGGGCAAAGACCGGGGAATTCAGGGAGAAGCTCTCCCAGGGGGCTTCACTCGACGACATCCTTCCGGACGCGTACGCGGTATGCCGCGAGGCGGCTTCGAGGGTTCTCGAGATGAAGCACTTTCCCGTGCAGGTCACGGGAGGCATAGTGCTCCATCACGGTGCTATTGCAGAGATGAAGACAGGAGAAGGAAAAACCCTTGTGGCCACCCTGCCAGTCTATCTCAACGCCCTCGCCGGAAAGGGCGTCCACGTTGTAACCGTGAACGACTACCTCGCAAGGCGCGACAGCGAATGGATGGGCAAGGTCTACGGCTTCCTCGGGATGTCAGTGGGGCTCGTAGTGAGCGGGCTCTCTGCAGAGGAGCGAAAGAAGGCGTATGCCGCAGATATAACATACGGAACCAACAATGAATTCGGGTTCGACTACCTGAGGGACAACATGGTCATCACGATGGACGCCAAGTCCCAGAGGGGACACAGCTTTGCGATTGTGGACGAGGTCGACTCCATCCTCATAGACGAGGCCAGGACCCCTCTCATAATCTCCGGGCAGGGGGATAAATCCACAGACCTTTACAGGCAGGCCGACGAATTTGCGAAGAGGCTCAAGATGGTCAGGGTCACCGAGACCGACAGCAAGGAGGAGCTCGAGGACCTCGGCGGGGACGCGATAGTGGATGAAAAGGCAAGGACTGTCTCCCTCACCGCCTCGGGAATCGACAAGGCGCAGAGGTACTTCGGGGTTGAAAACCTCGCAGACCCCGAGAACATGACCCTCGCCCACCACATAGACCAGGCGATAAAGGCAAGGGGCATCATGAAGAAGGACGTCGACTACGTCGTAAAGGACGGCCAGGTCATAATCGTCGACGCCTTCACCGGAAGGCTCATGTACGGCAGGCGCTACAACGAGGGCCTGCACCAGGCAATAGAGGCTAAGGAGCACGTCCACGTGGCGCGCGAGAGCAGGACCCTAGCCACGATAACCTTCCAGAACTACTTCAGGATGTATGACAAGCTCTCCGGCATGACAGGCACTGCAATGACGGAGCAGGACGAATTCAAGGACATCTACGGCCTCGATGTCATAGAGATCCCGACAAACAAGCCGATGATCCGCAAGGACTGGGACGACGTCATCTACAAGACTAAAAATGCCAAGTACAAGGCCGTCATAGAGCAGATAATCGAATGCAGGAAGAAGGGCCAGCCTGTCCTTGTGGGAACAGTGGACATCGAGAAGTCAGAGGAACTCAGCAGGCTGTTAAAGAAGAGGGGCATCCCCCACGAGGTCCTGAACGCCAAGTACCACGAGAAGGAGGCCCAGATAGTTGCACAGGCAGGAGTTCCCGGGGCTGTGACGATCGCCACGAACATGGCAGGCCGAGGCACGGACATCATGCTCGGCGGAAATGCCGAGTACCTCGCCAAGAACAAGCTCGCCAAGGACGGATGCACCGCGGAGGAGATACTCGCCGCAACGAGCTACTACGAGACAGACGATCCAAAGGTGCTTGAACTCAGGAAAAAGTACCAGGACCTGTATCAGAAATACAAGGAAGAGATCGCCCCAAGGGCCGAACAGGCCAGAAAGGCGGGCGGGCTCTTTATAATCGGCACTGAGCGCCACGACAGCAGGCGCATCGACAACCAGCTCCGAGGACGTTCCGGAAGGCAGGGCGACCCCGGCGAATCGAGGTTCTACCTCTCCCTGGAGGACGACCTTCTCAGGATATTCGGCGGAGAGATGATCTACAACTTCATGGACAAGCACAACTTTGACGAGGACATGCCCATAGAGTCCAAATTCCTCACAACCCAGATAGAGAGCGCGCAGAAGAAGGTCGAGGGCCGGAACTTCGCAGCCAGGAAGGACGTCCTCAACTACGACGACGTCATGAACGCCCAGCGCGAGGAGATCTACTCCGAGAGGGACCAGGTCCTGCAGGGTGCTGACCTCCACGAGCAGATCACCGGAATGATCACGGAATCCATCGACAACAACGTCTCAATGTTCCTCGGAGACACAGAGGATCACAGCGAGTGGAACATCCAGGGCCTCAGGAATCATTACCTAGGATGGCTCATCGGCCCAGGAGACCTCAAATACACGGACGACGAGCTCCAGAGCATGTCAAAGGAGGACATTGCCCAGAAGATCAAGGACATGGCCCTCGACAAATACAGGAAGAAAGAGGAGCGGCTCGGCAGCGAGAACATGCGCAAGCTCGAGCGCCTCGTCCTCCTGAGGGTAGTCGACGTCAAGTGGATGGCCCACATAGACGCCATGGACGAGCTGAGGAGGGGCATAAGGCTGAGGTCCTACGCACAGAAGAACCCGGTCATCGAGTACAGGATAGAAGGATACAACATGTTCGACGAGATGATAGCCTCCATCCGCGAGGACACTGCAAGGCTGATGCTCACTGCAGAGCTCATCCAGCCGATCAAGAAGCAGGAAGAGCGCAATGTGGCCGAGGCGGAAAACTCCAACAGGTCCGGCAAGGGATCTGCCCAGATGCAGAGGCTCAAGAAAAAGAAGAAGATAGGCAGGAACGACCCCTGCCCGTGCGGCTCCGGAAAGAAGTACAAGGACTGCCACGGAAGGACCCCGGAAGTCCAGTATTAAGGCAGGCTGTAAAAACCGAGGGAGTGCCCCATAAATGGCACTCCCTCAAATTGTCTTGTGGGCATGAAAAACCGCCCGCATCACTGCGGACGGTGCTGTATTCAATAAATGCTTATTTCTTAATGTTCTTTTCGGAGAGCTGTATCAGGTTGAGCATGGAAGTCGCATACAGCGGGTATCTCTTTGACATTTCCTCCGTAGTTATCGAAAAGGCCTTCCTGTTCTCGACACTCTCTATCCCGGCACAGCCCGAATCGGAAAGCATTGCGGATATCCTTGCCTTTGCGGCCGACATGGAAGAATCCGTATAGCCGTTATATAATGAACTCGGCACGGAAAACATCGCGTCAGTGTTGTCGGGGCTCGACTCAAACATGTTGCGGAACATGGCGTATACGGCCATCATGAGGTAGTTGGACACTTCCTGAACAAGCTTCTTGCTTGAGCACTTCTGCAGCATGTCGAAGAGGATGTTGAGCGAGTTTACGATGAGCTTCTTGTTGAGCACAGGAAGCACGCTCCCCTGGAACTTGTTGTCTGTAGACGGCTCCTTGTCAGGGATGTCCTCGACCGAAAGCGTGAGCCCGCTCCTGTCGGGAGATCGTCCCAGCAGATAATCGCAGGATACGCCGTAGTAGTCGGCAACCTTAACCACAAAGCTCAGGCCGCATTCCCTTATCCCCTTTTCGTAATGCGACAGCAGAGCCTGTGAAATTCCCAGATTTGCCGCTGCTTCCTTCTGTGTTATCCCGCGTTCTTTTCTCAGTAAAGTAAGTATTCTGCTGAAGCTTGCGTCACCCATCCCAGATTATCTGCCTCTTCAAAAGTCGGTTTTTTTATTATAGAAAAAGTTATACAGATTGTAAAGTTAGGATAAAACAAATTTTCGAGGTATTTTTGTATGAAGACTTGCAGGATACACCTGTTGCGCTCGGGCCTTACGGAAGCCGCTGTCAAGGGCGTCTACCGCGGCTCAACCGACACCATACTGGACAGGGCCGGAAGAAAGGCCCTCTCCGAGACGGCGTCCTCCCTTCACTACCCGTATGTTGAGAAAGTATACACGGGAGACATCACGGCGGACCAGGAATCTGCAGGAATCATGTTCCCCGGGGTTGAAATAGTGAGCACAAGGGACCTCAACGGCATGGGCCTCGGAGTGTTCGAGGGAATGAGCTTCGACGAACTCAAGGACAGCGAGGCGTTCCAGAAGTGGGTTTCCCCAAGCGGGGGATACGTCCCCGACGGCGGGGAGCTCCCCGCAGACTTTTCAAAGAGGGTCGTCTCCGCAGTGACCGGGATCGTAAAAAGCTGCTTTGAGGACCTCATCCCGTCTGTCGCGGTAGTCGCGTCGATGGGAGTAATCGGGGCCATTCTTGCGGAAATAGGCCTTCCGAAGGCAGACTCGCTCGACTGGCAGTGCGACAACGGATACGGATACACATGCATCGCCGACAGCACGCTCTTCTACAGGGAGCCCGTGCTTGAGATAGTGTCGAAGATCCCCACAAAGGGTTCCGACGGGGAAGACGGCCCATATCACGACGAAGCGGACGACGACTGGGTCGACGACGGCACGCTGGACGCATGGATGAAAGACGACAGAGAGGAGAAATAGATTGGAGAACAGCTCAAATGCCAACCAGAATGCGGCCTCCGGACAGGAGGAGAAAAAGGCCGTAGGGAGGATATTCCTGATAACCGGCCCTGGAAAGGCAAAATCGGCGGCATGCGCCGGACTTACGGCGAGATTCATCGGCAGGGGCTACACGGCACTCTACTGTCAGTATTTTAAGGACGGCACTTCCGGCGAATGCTTTTCGCTGAGGGCACTCGGAGCAGAGGTCCGCTCCGCCTCGGCCGGCGGAAAGTTCCTCTGGCAGATGGACGAGGCAGACCGCGAGGAGACAGGCAGGAGGATAGGCAGGATGAACTCCACTGTCATCCGCGACGCGGAGGACTTCATGGTAATAGGACTCGACGAAGCCCTGGACGCCGTCTCGGAAGGGCTCATGAGAGACGAAGACATAATGTCCATGGTGTCTGCAAATCCCTCGGCAGATTTCATAATCAGCGGGGAAAAGGCCAGCGAAGCACTCAGGGAGGCTGCCGACTACTGCATCAGGGTGGAGACCGAAAAAAGGCCTCAGAGTCCCGTCCCCTTTTCCGACGACTGATCCAGGAGGAAAAAATCAATAAAAAGAAGCGGCGGGCCCGGAATTCCGGACCCGCTGCATTTATGTCTGCTGCCTGTTATTTGGAAGAGAGGTATTTGTCGATGCTGGCCGCGGCAGCCTTGCCGGCGCCCATTGCCAGGATGACTGTGGCAGCGCCTGTGACGGCGTCTCCGCCTGCATACACGCCTTCCCTCGTGGTCTCCCCGCCTTCGTCCTTGGTGACGATGCATCCGTGGCTGTTGGCCTCTAGGCCCTTCGTCGTGGATGTGATCAGCGGGTTCGGTGAGGTTCCGAGTGCCATGATGACTGTGTCGCAGTCGATGACATATTCAGATCCCTCGATCGGTACAGGTCTCCTTCTCCCGGAGGCATCGGGCTCTCCGAGCTCCATCCTGATGACCCTGACACCGCAGACGGCTCCGTTGTCGTCCTGGAGTATCTCCACAGGATTCTGGAGCAGGTCGAAGATGATGCCCTCTTCCTTGGCGTGATGGACTTCCTCGGCCCTTGCCGGAAGCTCCTTTTCCGATCTCCTGTATACAATGTGTACTTCCGAGCCGAGCCTGAGAGCTGTCCTCGCAGCGTCCATTGCGACGTTTCCGCCTCCGACGACTACGGTCTTCTTGCCGCACTTGATCGGGGTGTCGCTGTCTTCCCTGTATGCCTTCATCAGGTTGTTCCTGGTGAGGAATTCGTTGGCGGAATAAACTCCGTCGGCGATCTCGCCCGGTATTCCCATGAATCTCGGGAGTCCTGCGCCGCTTCCGATGAACACAGCTGAGAATCCCTGTTCGTCGAACAGCTCGTCGATCGTTATGGACCTTCCGATGATGACGTCCGTAACAATCTTGACTCCGAGCTTCTTGACGTTCTCTATCTCGGGCTTCACTACCCCGTCCTTCGGAAGACGGAACTCAGGAATGCCGTAGATGAGCACTCCGCCGGGTTCGTGGAAGGCTTCAAAGATCGTCACGTCATAGCCCATTTTCGCGAGGTCGCCCGCGCAGGTCAGTCCGGACGGGCCGGAGCCGATGACGGCTACCTTCTTGCCCTTGGGCTCGCCCTTCTTTGCAGCGAAATACCCGTTCTCCCTTGACCAGTCGGCAACATAGCGCTCGAGCTTGCCGATGGCTACAGGCTGGCTCTTGATTCCCCTTATGCACTTGCCCTCGCACTGGGTCTCCTGCGGGCAGACGCGTCCGCAGACTGCCGGCAGCGAGGATGAAAGGGCGATTATATCGGCAGCGCCTTTGATGTCATTTTCCTTGATCTTCTGGATGAAGGCGGGAATATTGATTGCAACCGGGCATCCTGTGACGCACCTTGGATTCTTGCAGTTGAGGCAGCGGGAAGCCTCAAGAGCGGCTTCCTCTCCGTTGTATCCGAGGCAGACCTCTTCGAAATTCTTAGCCCTGACCTTGGGGTCCTGTTCGCGGACCGGAACTCTGTCAATAACAGCCATTGTCAATAAATCCTCCTTCTATCCTCAGCACATTCCGCAGCCGCCGTGCTGCTTCTCGCCCTCTTCATAGGCGAGCATTGCCCTGCCCTCTTCGGTCTTGTACATGCGCTGGCGGCGCATTGCGAGATCGAAGTCGACCTTGTGTCCGTCAAATTCAGGTCCGTCCACGCATGCGAACTTCACTTCGCCGTCGACGAGGATCCTGCAGGCTCCGCACATTCCAGTTCCGTCGATCATGATCGGGTTCATGGAGACTGTTGTCGGGATTCCGAGCTCCTTGGTCGTGATGCAGGTGAACTTCATCATGATCACAGGTCCGATGGCGACGCATCTGTCATAGTGCTGTCCCTCGGAAATCAGCTTCTTTAGATAATCGGTGGCAACGCCCTTGAGACCGTATGAACCGTCGTCAGTTGTGATATAGACATTGGTGGCCACTTCCCTGAACTGGTCCTCCATGAAGATCAGGTCCTTGGTCCTCGCTCCGAGGATGACGTCGCACGGAATCCCGTGCTCGTGGAACCACTTTACCTGTGCATATACAGGAGCTGTTCCGACACCGCCGCCGATAAAGATGTAATGTTCCTTCTTGAGCTCGTCGATGTCCTTGTATACGAAATCGGAGGGCTTGCCGAGAGGTCCAACGATGTCGGTAAAGGAATCGCCGACTTTGAGCTTGCTCATCTTAGCCGTTGAAACTCCGATGACCTGGAAAACTATGGTGACAGTGCCCTTTTCCTTGTCAAAGTCGCAGATCGTGAGAGGAATTCTCTCTCCGAGCTCCCCGGTCCTCACGATCAGGAACTGTCCCGGTTTGGCACTGTGCGCCACATACGGGGCCTCTACTTCCATCAGCCAGTTTTTCTCTGAGAGATGGTCAACCTTAAGAATCTTGAACATTTTGTCCTCCGTCTCTTCTTTTTTATGCCTGCGAACGGCATGATCTCAACGTTTTGGTGCGGTTTCAAAAATCCTAGACAATACTACTACAAAAAACCGCTTTAATCCATATAATATAGCGAAATTCGTGCAGATTGAGCCATTTTTTCCGTGCATGCGGGACACAGCCGCCCACTCACATGAACAAGCGGCGGACCCTGAAAGAGGATCCGCCGCCGTTTCATCAAATTATCCGGTAAGGGCATCTGCCGTTCCGTCGCATACGTCAGGAATATTGGTCTGCTTATAGTACCCTGTAGCGACGTTTGTACACGAGCTGCTCGCAAGATCGCCCGACTCCAGACAGAAGGTCCGGGCGACGACATTGTCGCTTGTCGGGAACTCCTTGTACTCAAGCCCCTCGCTCACCTGGGACATAATCTTCCTCCATATGAGCTGAGCCGGGCGCGGCCAGATGTTGGTGACATATTCAGGTTCATCATATCCGGCCCAGACGCCGCACACATAATAAGGATTCATTCCTACAATCCAGTTGTCGGAGTTGTCCGAGGAAGTGCCGGTTTTGCCGACAAGGTCCATGTCCCCGTACCGGACATTGTATGCCGTGCCGCTTGTAAAGACCTCTCTGAGAAGCCTGTTCATTATGTACGCTGAATCCTCATCGAGTGCCTGGGTCACCTTTACCTTGGAGGCCTTGTCTATTATGACGGTCCCCTTGGAATCCTCGACATACCTGTAGCAGTGGCCTTCCGTGAAGACTCCGCCGTTTCCGAATATCTGGAATGCCGCAGTCATCTCATAGACTGATTCGCCGTTCGTGAGGCCGCCGAGTGCGAGGGAGTCGGTCCTGTCGGTAATCACCGTCCCGTCGGAAGTGGTGGTCGTCTCCTGCAGATGCGTGAATCCGAGGAAGTTGGTCAGGTAGTCAAAGCTGTAGTCCGGCGTCACCAGGTAGTGCATGATCCTCGCCGCAATCGTGTTGAGGGACTGCCTGAGAGCCACATTCACCGTCACGGGAGAGCCATAGGTGTTTGAATAGTTTCTCGGCCACTGTGTGGTCGTCCCGTTCTCCTCGATTGTTATCGGGGCATCCGGGAACAGCGTGGAATACGTTATCTTGTCCATCTGGATGGCAGGCCCGTAAACAGCTATGGGCTTTATTGCAGATCCTGTCTGCCTAAGTCCTCCGTCGAGGAAGTCTCCTATGGGCCCGGTGGCCCTGTTGAACGCGAGCGAAGTGGTCTTTTCGTACATGCTGCCCTCAAGGCCCAGGAGCTCTCCCTGGTAGTTCATCAGGATTATTCCGCCTTCGAGGTGCTGCTCCTCCCCGGTCACATCGCTTACGGACGTCAGGTAATCGGGCCAGTAGTCGTCCGTCGCATCGTCGTTGAGGACGGTATCGTCCATGATGGCCTGAATGTCTTCATCAATGGTGAGATAAACGGTAAGTCCGCCGTTATAGAACTCATCGATGGCCTCATCTTCAGTAAGGCCGTTGTACCTCTGCAGGTCATATATGACCTCGGCCACGGCAGTGTCAGTGAACCAGCTCCACACTTCAGTGTTGGCATCCTGGGTATATTCAGTGGAGCCGAACACCATCGTCGCCGATTCCTCGAGAGCCTCGGCGTACTCGTTGTCGGTGAGCCAGCCCTGCTCGTGCATGGTGTAGAGTATCTGCTCCCGCTGCCGCTGGTTTTCGTCAGGGTGCAGGAATGGGTTGTACGCCGTCGGGTACTTGGTGACGCAGACAATTGCGGCCGATTCAGCCGCAGTCAGTTCCGACGTAGTCTTCCCGAAATAGGCATTTGCAGCGGACTCGACCCCCGCAAGAGTCCCTGACAATCGTATTGTATTGAGATACGCCTCCAGGACCTGCTCCTTTGAGAACCGCTTGTTCATCACGAGGGCCCTGTAGATTTCGGTGATCTTTCTCAAAATACCGGCAAGTCCCGAGGTTTCGTCGTCACCGGTTATGTTCTTGATAAGCTGCTGGTATATGGTGGAGCCGCCCTGCTTCGTGGAGAACAGGTTCACCCCCGGAAGCAGGTTCAGGAACGCTGCGATTGTCCTTTTCCAGTCGACTCCGTTGTGCTTCCAGAACCTGACGTCCTCGGAAGCCACGGTTGCGTCTATCAGGCATTGGGGCATGTCGCTGTAGTCGACCCAGATCCTGTTTTCTGTGCCGTATATCCTCTGGTATTCATGCCATGTTCCGGTGTCATCGTCATACGCCATGAGCCTGGTGGAATAAGAAAGCTTGAGCTGGTTGAGGTCGAGAAGCGTGTCGTCGTCGGCTGTGGCGTTCACGACATAGACCGCGACCATCACGCCCATTACGCATCCCGCGATGATGCAGAGGCACAGCAGCAGGCACAAGACCTTGAGTATGCCTATCACTATCCTCGCAAACAGGCTGCGCTTCTTCTTGGGCTTCTTTCCGCGCTTTTTCTTCTTTTTTCCGTCTCCGGACTCGCCGTCCGTGCCGTCTCCTCCTCCGGAACCGCCGTCTCCGCCGCCTGACCCGTCATCTGCGGCCCGTTCGGCGGAGTCCTCCCCAGCCACGGTGGAATCTGCATCCTCGGGGTCGAAGATCAATGTGTCCCCGGCACCGGAATATTCCGATTCATCCTCTCCGGAAGCTTCTTCCGCCTCCGGGTTTTCGG
>JBMNPE010000020.1:0-21933 GCA_050943435.1 Oscillospiraceae bacterium
GGCATTATTGAGAATTGATAATAGAAAAAAATAAGAATTAACTGAGCACGGCATTAAATGACCGTGCTTTTTTAACCTGAAAGAAGACAACATGTTTTCAAGAGCATTGTTTATTATTCTTTCCCCATAAATGCTCTTGCGTGGACATGCGTTCTGGTTAGAGCATATTTTGTTTTAAGCGTAGTTAAATTCATAATCCATCTCGGTATAAAAGCAATTCAGATGCGTTGAAAGAATCAATAAAGGAATTAGATCATAACAACTAAACGAAAAGAATAAAAAGAGTAATTAAGACGATCAGAAATGACCGTCTTATTTATTGTCAACTAGTGGCTTAATAGGGAAAAAATTGCTTTGTACAAATAAGAAGAGCAGTGCAGCCTAAATGCTGCACTGCTTGTGTCATGTTATGGATTTCTGCTGCTGTCAGTCTGCGTTGAGATGGCAGTCAAAGAATGCATCCACGCTGTAGACGACCTCATTGAGGATGGCCGTCTTGTCGCTGTAGAAGCCGTAGCTGTGTCCGTCTTCAGGAGTCTGAACGAGCTGAGAGCCGAGCTTCTCGGCGACGTTCAGGCTGACTGACGGGGAGACTGCCTCGTCATCAAGTGCGTGTATAACGAGTGTCGGGATATCGCAGTTTGCAGCTGCCTTGTCGACAATGGTTGCTCCAGGATTGGCTTCGAGATCGTCGAACCACTGTTTTCCGAGCTGCTGCTCCTGGCCGTAGATCGTGGTCCAGTCGGCATATCCCTTGTCGGAGTTGGCCTCTTCCTTGAGGGACTCCCAGCTGTCGGCTCCGCCGAACAGATTCTTGAGGTCGTCTGTATCGGCTGCCGGGGCTAGCATTGCCGCTGCCTGGAAGTCGTAGGAATCGTCTGCGAGGAGCTCGAGGACGATCCTGCCGCCCATTGAGTAGCCGAAGATTCCGACTTTGTTTTCATCCACGTTGTAGTTGTCTATCATGTATTGTACGGCGTTGAGTGTGTCTTCCTTCATGTTCGTGAGGTTGTTGTCGGTGAAGGATTCGGTGGACTCTCCGCAGCCGCTGTAGTCCATGCGGATGGTTGCTATGTTGTTTTCGGCAAGAGCCTCGGCAATAGCAGGATATCCGAGAGCCTCGTCGCGGTTTCCGCCGTGGCCGTGGCACATTACAACGAACGCAAACGGTCCGTCGCCAGCGGGCATTACCACTGTGGCAGGAACCTGCACGCCCCTTGACTCATAGGTTATGTTTTCGATTGTGGGCTCAGCCGTCGTCTCCTCTGTTGTGCTGGAATCAGTGCTGGTGCTGGTGGTGCTTGATTCCACAGAGCTTCCGCTTGAGCTGGAGCCGCATCCCGCAAGTACGGTGAGCGAGAACAGGGCTACGAGTGTGAGTGCGAGTACTTTTCTGAACATGTTCTTCATATTGGTTAGACCCTCCCTTAGTTTCAGTATAGACAAGGGCATGTTTGTTTCAATAATGAAAAGTATCTGAAAAAACAGGATTAATTTTTACGATTTAATTCTTGAAAATCAGCGGTAAACCCCTTTGCAGACAGTGAAAAAACGGTCCGCACCCGTATGGATGCGGACCGCATAACTGAGCAGCCTATACAGGAAAGGAATCAGAAAAGCATGGTTTTGTCTTCGCCCACGGCGCGGACATGGTCGAGCTTTATTGGAGTGCCGTCCTCGAGCTTCAGGGTTCCCGTGACCTTTCCGAACAGTATGTAGTAGTGGATGTCGACCACACCTGCGCTCACTATTGTCGGGTGTGTTCCGAGTACCTCGAATTCGAGGTCCACCATCCCGTGTGTGTCCCTCACATGCCACTTTGCAGGCGACTTGTAGTCCGGCATTCCCGGCTCCTTGGAGAACGTCACAGGCGGAAGCAGGCTCTGCCTGCCCTCGAGCCAGATCAGGTTCTCATTGTATTTGACGGGGTCGGTGCTCTGGTTCTTAGTGAGATTAAAAGCGAAATACCTGTTTTCACCGCCAACTTCGGCCTTTCCGAGGGTGCAGAGCCAGTCGTAGTGCATCCTCCTCGGGTAGTATCCGCGGTGGTCGTCTATTATCGCGACGGCATCCGGGTCCATGTCTATTACGCGGTCGCCTATCTGTATGCTTCCGGTGCAGGAGAAGAAGATCTTCTCTGTGTAGACGGGCCTGTTCGGGCCCATCGGCATCGAAACCACGGAAGGAGGGCTCAACTTCTTGAGCTCGAGCCTGTAGCGCATCGGCCCCTTGTCGTCCTGCATAGAGCCTGAGAGTATGGCCTTCCCGTTTCCGAGATCGGTCACAAACCTCATCGACCCGTGCTTTGTCGCGGAATACGAGGTGCTTCCGTCCAGGAGATTCGGCCCTATCTTTACTGCCCTGGAAGCGGCAGTGTCGCTGTAGGAGATGAGCTCTTCCGTGGTGTAGTCATAGAAGAGCAGGACGGAAACGGAGATCGACCCCATGTCGCATATCCCGCAGAGCATCATGCCATCTCTGCAGTGCACTTCGGCAGCATCCCAGAGGGTTAGCCTCATGCGGTTGAAGATGTCCGGCAGGGAAGTCGGGTTTTTGCATTTTAAGATGTTGAATTCCCTGAATTCGCCTGAAAAAGTCCCGAAGGCAGCATTCCCGTACTCGTCTACGAGTGATTCCGGAGTGGGTCTGCTTCTCCTCTCTGGGGCAATGTAGGAAGTATAGTCCATAATTTGAGCGCCTCGCTTTGTGAATAATTTGGTGCTTCTGACTAAATTATAATCTATTCTCCCCGGGTTAACATCACACTCCCGAAAAGTATTGCTCAAATATGGCCGGGAAATAATTGAAAAAGCCCGTTTTGTGCTAGAATTATTTTCGAATAAGTCAAGAAATGCATTGTGTGAAAGGAATTGTGCCATGAGCAAGAAAAAACTGCCTGTCAAGATAGAAGATATAGCCGAATACAAGACCCCTTGCAACCTCATGTATTCCCCCAGTGGGAAGAGGCTCGCGTTCGACGTAAAGACACCGGACCTCAAGAAGAACGACTACAGGAACGACGTGTGGATAGCCGCTGACGGAGTGAGCCGCAGGGCGACGTATTCCGCCGATTCCTCCTGCGTCATGTGGCTGGATGACGGCAGACTAATCATAAAGAGGAAAAAAGAAGGGGATTCGCCCCTTGTCACGTCCCTGTGGGTGCTCAGCATGGACGGCGGCGAAGCCGCCCCGTTCATGACCCTCCCGTTCCCGCTCATAAGGCTCGGAAAGGCCACGGACGACGTGCTCTACGCTGTGGGCATCATCGACAGCAGGAATCCGGACGCCTACAAGATGACACCCGAGGAGGCCGAGGCCTACTCAAAGGAGCTCAAGAAGGAAGAGGACTACAGGGTAGTGGACGAGACCCCGTTCTGGTTCAACGGGATGGGATACATTAACGGCAAGAGGATGGCGCTCTTCACGGTCGACCTCAAAAAGAAGGCCGTAAAGAGGATAACCGCCCCTAAGTTCTACGTCGAATCCGTATGCGCAGATTCCGGGGTCATATACTACACCGGGGCGGTGCAGGGAAAGGTGCACTCCCTCTACACAGGGATCTATTCCTACGACGCAAAGAGCGGCAAGAGGGACACGATATATTCGAGAAACGACATGTCCTGCGGAAGGCTGTTCGTGCTTGGCGGAAAGCTCTACGTCATGGCCACCGACATGAAGGACTACGGGGTAAACCAGACCCCCGACATCTGCCTCGTGGACGGCAGGAAGCTCGAGAAGGTATATGTCCCGTCATACAGCCTCGGGAACACTGTCCTCAGCGACACTATCTGCGAGGGTGGAAAGCAGGGCGATACCGCAGGGGACGCCTTCGTGACACTCGAGACCATAGAGGACCACGACGCCATAATCGAGCTCGACTCCAAATTCAGGGAGAAGAAGATATGGGAGAAGCCGGGGCTCGTAGACTGCATTGCGGTTTCGGAAGGAAGCATAGCTGTCGTATACCAGGATTCCCAGCACCTCGAGGAGGTGTTCGAGATGGGCAGGGACGGAAGCGGCATGAAGCAGGTTTCCGACTTAAACTCCGAGGCCCTAAAGGGCAGGTACGTCGCGGAGCCGAAGCCCCTCGAGTATTCGAGCGAGGGCGGCAGCTACCGCGGATGGGTTCTCCTGCCTGAGAATTTCGACGCCTCCAAGAAGTACCCAGCGGTCCTCGACGTGCACGGCGGGCCGAGGTGCGCCTACGGCGAGACTTTCTTCCACGAGATGCAGGTCTGGGTTTCCATGGGATACGTGGTGTTCTTCACCAACATCTGGGGCAGCGACGGCAGGGGAGACAGGTTCGCCGACATAAGGGGGCTCTACGGCGTCACCGACTACCGCAACCTCATGGACTTTACAGACGCAGTCCTCAAGGAATACCCGAACATCGACAAGAAAAAGCTCTGCGAGACCGGCGGCAGCTACGGCGGGTTCATGACGAACTGGATCGTCGGCCACACGAACAGGTTCTGCTGCGCCGCGAGCCAGAGGAGCATCGCCAACTTCATATCGTTCTCCTACCTCTCCGACATAGGCCCGTGGTTCGGGGTCGACCAGGCTGGGGCCAAGGACCCGCTCACGGACTACAAGACTCTCTGGGAGCACTCGCCGCTAAAATACGCAAAGAACGCAAAGACCCCGACGCTGTTCATCCACAGCGAGGAGGACTACAGGTGCCCGCTCCCCGAGGGAATGCAGATGATGCAGGCAATGAGCCTCAACGGGGCTGAGACCAGGATGGTGATATTCAAGGGAGAAAACCACGAGCTGTCGAGGTCCGGAAAGCCGCAGCACAGGATCCGCAGGCTCAGGGAGATAAGCGACTGGTTTGAAAAACACGCAAAATGAGTGAATCAGGTGAAAACAGGGTCACACTGAGGCTGGCCACTCCGGACGACGCCGGAAGGCTGCTGGAAATCTATGCCCCTTACGTCCTCAACACCGCGATAACGTTTGAGTACTCGGTCCCGTCTGTTGAGGAATTCAGGGACAGGATATCCTCGACGCTGGAACATTACCCGTACATAGTGGCGGAGTGCGGGGGAGTCATAGAGGGCTATGCATACGCAGGGAGGCTAAACCCGAGGAAAGCGTATGACTGGGCCTGCGAGATGTCGATCTACGTAGACCTCAACCACCGCAGGCACGGGCTCGGGAGGCTCATGTACGAGGCCCTCGAGCACATCCTAAGGATGATGAACGTGCAGAACGTCAACGCCTGCATTGCGTATCCGTCGGCAGCGGATCCGCACCTGACCACTGATTCAGTAAAGTTCCACGGGACTATGGGATACAGGATGGTGGGCGAGTTCCACAGGTGCGCCTACAAGTTCGGAACGTGGTACGACATGGTCTGGATGGAAAAGGACATAGGCAGCCATCCGGACGACGTCCCCGACTTCATAGGGATAGACGGGATAAGAAAGGAAGCAGAGGAATACCTTGCAAGCCTGGGCTGATATTTGAGGGCCCCTAGGGGTCCGGATAATCGGAGGGGGAAATATGAGAAAGGTCCTGATACTGGCAGACAGCGATACTGACGGCGGAATTCTCGCCGATGCGCTCCAGATAAGCGCCATGCCCGGAATAAAATTTGACATCGACACAGACAGGGACGCACCGGCTTCCAGGGAAAAGCTGTCGCAGTATGCCGCAGTGCTCAACGTGAGGAGCCTCATGGGAAGCTACTCCAACAACACGTGGTTTTCCGTATCCGCCTTCGATTCGTACGTAAAGGACGGAGGATCTTTCATTGCTGCCGGAAAGGGCTGCCTCTACGACCCGGCACCGAGGAGGAAGGAGGAGAAGTTCTTCCTCGAGGTGGACAGGTACAACAAATTCCTCGGCTCCAGGGTGGACGAGACCTTCATGGGGCCGGTGCATATTTCCACGGTAGACAGGTGGCACCCCATCATGAAGGGCATCTCCGATTTCGACGCCGACGAACCGCACCGCAGGACAGTGCTAACTGCAGAAGGGGCCGAGATCCTGTTCGACACCTCCTCGGAAAAGGGAGGTTCGGGGGTTCACGGCGGATATGTGCTCAAGCGCGGGTCCGGCAGGGTGATTGCAATAACCCAGGGTCTCTCCAAGAAGACCTGGAGGATTCCGGGATTTTCTGCAATAGTCGCGAATTCCGTCAGGTACTGCGCGGCGGGGAGGAAAATATGAAGAGAAAAAACGCTTTGTTTCTCATTATCTGCGGGATGATGATACTGTTCGGGATCATCTCGATAGTCTCTTTCTTCGTGTCAATATTCATGAAGACCCAGGAGTTCAGCTTCATAAGCCTGCTTCCGGGACTTCTGGAACTGGCTGCCGGGATTGCCGGCATTGCCGCAAGGAACAAGATTGTCCCGGCCGTGCTGGACGTGGCCCTCATGGCGGTGGTCATATACGAATGGGCCCCGTACTTCAAGATGAACCTCGCGTCTATATCCTATGTGAGCTTCGGGATCGACATAGCACTCACGGTGCTCTACATAGTGCTGCTCTTCTTCGGAAAGAGCCAGGACGAGGCCTGAATTTTTATTTACCTAGAACATGGCAGAACGGCGGGACCAGTGTCCCGCCGCTCTGTCTTTTTTGTATGTCATCCTGACCGTCAGGTTTCTGAAAATCTCCTGTGCAGGAGGAACGCCACTGTGTCCCTCACGGAAGACATAAGCGACCTCGGCTTGTAGCCGAGCTCCTTGGAGGCCTTCTTGTGGGAGAAGAGGGAATTGGATTCGAGGGTGTAGACGGAATAAGGCGTGAGTAGAGGTTTTTTGGAGAGTTTCTTTGAGAACCATTCCCCTATGGGTGCGACGGCCTTGGCCAGTGCCTTGGATACCGTGACCGCTACAGGTGGCCTGCCCTCGGTGTTCCTCACGAGGTCCATGAGGTGCTTGATGGAGGAATAGTGGCCGCTCAGGATGTAGCATTCGCCCTTCCTGCCGTAAGTCTCGCAGCTCAGTATTCCGTCCGCAACGTCGCGGACATCGACAAAGTCGTAACCGCCCTCTACTGCGCAGGGCATCTGCCTCTTTACGACTGCCTCAATAGTCCTGATCATGTTGTTGGAGCGCTGGAAGTCGCCGGGGCCTATTATCCCGGACGGGTGCACTATGCTGACGTTCAGGCCCTTCTTCGCGTAGTCGAGCACGAGGTTCGCGGCCGCGGCCTTCGTCTTGGCGTATCCGCCCTTGACCGCGTCGACGTCGAAGTTCTCCTGCTCGGAGATTACGTTCGGGAACGCCTTTTCGGTTATGGCGTGGACGGAGCTGACGTACACAACGCGCTCGACTCCGGTCTTCACGGCCATCTTCATGACGTTATCCGTGCCGTTTACATTTACTTCCCACATAGCGGGATTTGCCCCGGACGAAATGGAAACTATCGCGGCGCAGTGGATGAGTGTCACCGTGTCGTAGCCGTCCCGCTTAAAGGATCTCTCGAGGGACTTCATGTCGGTCACGTCCCCGCTGCATACCTCGACGTAATCAGGAAGGTTGTATTCCCCAAGGTCGCCGGGCAGGACAAGGGCACGTATGTGCGGACCCTTCTTTCCTATCCTGTGGATGAGGGTCGTCCCGAGATGTCCGGTGGCCCCAGTAATCAAATAGAGTTTGTTCATTGCTTTTTCCTTGGAGGGGACTCCTCAGCGCATGCACGTCGCCTTATATTTGGGTCCGCCTCTTTTTAGACATTTTCATTATATTGTATAAATTTGGAAATAAATGAACATTCCTGAAAATATTCATTACAATTTGATTACAACAAACTGACTGCACGTTTTAAAAGTTTCGACAGGCCTCTTCCGGGGGAATTCCGGATGACTTTCTTGAGCAAATAATGTAGATTATAATGTACATTTGTGAGTGGGAATTCCCACGGCACAGGGAGGACAGCGGTGAAGACTGTAAGGGAATACAACGTGCATATAGACAGCAGGAAAAGGGTGACGCTCCGCGGGGCAAAGTATGATTATTACAATGTCCGGGAATTTGAAAACGGGTGCTTTATCCTTGAACCAAGGGCACTGGAGGTTCCGAGGGACATGTCAGCAAGAACCCTCAGGGAGCTGGACGAGGCCGTGCGCAGCTTCCACATGGGCAAAGCATCCGATCCATCGGATCTGTCTGATTTCTGATCGACTGATCCCGCACTGCGGATAATGCCTGCGATATGGCCTTAATGGGCTTCTAAGACATCTGCTATAATTAGGTGAAATATGCGGTTAAAGCGCTGATAGGAAAGGACATATCAAGGTTTTGACGGCAGGAGAGAGGACAATAGAAAAGGACTGGAAGACCCCGTATGTGAGGGGAGAGATAGCGAGATACTGCGGATTCGGGGAATGCGAGAAAGCGACCTCGGCTGCCGGCTCAATCCTCGACGGGCTTTTAAAGAAGTACTCCGGATACAAGGGGAAGGACAGGAAGATCATATGTTCGACGATACTGTATTCGGTGTCGTTCTACACAGCCCTAAAGAATGACGGGTACGGCCGGAATGCCGGGGAGATAATCTACAGCGGGCTCAACAACGCCGCGGAGGTGTTCGGCAGCAGGGAGAGGTTCAAGTTTTTCCTGCCGTTCGGAAGGCTCATATACACGAAGAAGCTGAGGAGAAGGTTCCAGCACATGATCTCCAAGGACACCGGCTTCGTGTCGGATTACCACAAAGAGGATGACGGGACCGGAGTAGTCGAGATAAAGAGTTGCCCGTACATAGAGCTCAGCGCCTCGCTCGGGTGCCCTGACCTGGCGGACGCGTTCTGCAACATGGACAGGAAGATGTACCCGGACATAGGAATGACTGACGTCGAGTGGATAAGAAGCGGCGGCAGCTCCTGCACCCTCAGGATTGAGAAGAGGAGCGGGAAGGAAGTGCCCGCCGAACTCGGCTGAGCGGTATAATTGGGATAGAAGATAAATATAAGCATTTTTACTGGTGAGAAAGAGGTGGATGCATATGACAAAGGAAGAGATGAAGAAGAACGTCGATGAACTGCTCTCAAACAAGGGCGGCTGCCCTGAATTCAGGGACGCCTGCAAAAAGTGGTCCGATTCCTTTGGAACAGACGGCGAGAAGGACGCCTGGAAGGCCCTCGTAAAGGAAGCAGGCGAGGACATAGAGGGAATCGACGGGCTAATAGAATTTATGGGGTCCGACAGGGCTGCTAAGCTGTTCGGGGCTGAAGCCGCCGAAAAAATGAAGGCGCAGCAGGAAGAGAGAAAGAAGAACGGCGCAAAATACTGCAACTGCCCTGCATGCACGCTTGCACTGCAGATAATGGAGAACAGCGGGCTCTGCTGAGGAGCCTGAAACCTTATTGAGAGGCATCCGGGGACAGGACTTACTTGAAGGAAGTACTTACGTTTCTATATGTAGAAGCAGGAGGCGCGAGAGGCTATTATCTCGCGCCTTCGGACTCCTATGCCCCCGGAGACTTTGTTAATGTGGAAGGCCCGGAAGGGTTTTCCGGCACGGGGAAGGTAATATCAATAAGGAAGGTCGACCCGGACGTCACGGCGTACAGCGCGTGGAAGTGCCGCAGGGTAACGGAACCGTCGGGAGGCAGCAATGGGATCTAATAATGACAGGTGGTGCCTCTGCATAGACTTAAAGTCCTTCTACGCCTCCGTGGAGTGCGTGGAGAGGGGACTCGACCCGATGACCACGAACCTCGTGGTCGCAGACCCAACGAGGAGCAACAAGACGATATGCCTCGCAGTGTCGCCCTCCATGAAGAAGCTCGGGGTGCGCAACAGGTGCAGGGTCTTTGAGATACCGGACACGATCGACTACATCATGGCGCCTCCCCGCATGAAGCTCTACATAGACTACGCCGCGGAGATCTACGGGCTCTACATGAAGTACATCTCCCCGGACGACATACACGTGTATTCGATAGACGAGGCCTTCCTCGACGTCACGAACTATCTCGAGAGATACAAGAAGACTCCAAAGGAAATGGGGAAGTTCCTGATGGACGAGATAGCGTCGGAAATAGGGATAAGGGCCACGTGCGGGATAGGCACGAACCTCTACCTCGCCAAGATAGCCCTCGACATCCTCGCAAAGCACGCCGAGGACTTCATAGGCGTTCTCGACGAGGAATCCTACTGCAGGGAGCTATGGGACCACAAGCCCCTGACCGACTTCTGGAGGATCGGACACGGGATAGCCGCGAGGCTCGCGGACATGGGCGTCTTCACTATGGGGCAGCTCGCCCACTACGACGAGGAATCCCTCTACAGGGCATTCGGCATAGACGCGGAGCTCATGATCGACCACGCCTGGGGGCGGGAGCCCACGACGATAGCCGACATAAAGAAGTACAGGCCCAAGAGCAGCAGCCTCAGCACAGGCCAGGTGCTTATGCGGGACTACGACTTCGAGGAGGCGAGGCTCATAGTCAAGGAGATGGTGGACCTCGAGTGCCTCGAGATGGTGGACAGGGACCTCGCTGCAGCGTCCATGGGGATGTACATAGGGTATTCAAACAAGCTCAAGGTCCCCGGGTCCAAGGGATCGGCTAAATTCCCGATGCGCACGAACTCCGACCTCGTCATTACGCCCACTGCACTCGGAATATTCGACAGGATAGCAGACAGGGACAAGAAGATAAGGAGGATATTCCTCAATTTCAACGGCGTCGAGCACGACACGGGGGAGTACCAGCTGAGCATGTACGACGAGGACCTCCCGGAAGACATAGAGAAGAACCGCAGCATCCAGAAGGCGCTTCTCGGAATCCGCAAGAGATTCGGTAGAAACGCCGTCATAAAGGGCATGGACCTCGAGGAGGCGGCGACCACGAGGGACAGGAATTCACAGATAGGAGGGCACAGGAGTGGCGAAGAGACCCCGGGCAAAGATGCCGGTGTCGGAAAGGGCTAAGCAGTTCGCTCCCTTCGACGCCCTGAGGGGCCTAGACGAGGCGCTCGAGAGAAAGCGGCTCGAGATGGCCCACGTGAGCAAGAGGCAGCTCGAGGACACGGCCCTCGAGGAGCTCAACAACGCCCTCTCGTGCATTGAGAAGGGCGATTTCGTAAAGGCCTCGTACTACGAGGACGGGGACTACCTCGACATAGGAGGCGTGGTCTCCTTTAACGACACCGTGGGCCAGACGATAAGGATAGACGGGACGGACTTGAGGTACGACGACATATACAGGATAGAAAAAGTCGAAAAAGAGACCGATTGAGTACAATTAGAAGGACTCCGGGGCCGGTTTTGCCGTTTCGGCGAAAAATCGGCCCCGTTTTCTGCTTCCAGGCTATTGCATCCTGCGGAGGGCGGAATATAATTATGACTGTAAATGCAACGACCGTTGCATTAAACCCGCAGCCGGGGGAGGCGCTCATGAGAACAAGGGATCCGGAAAAGATGGAGAAGATAAAGCAGTTCGTGGAGGACTACTTTAAGGAATACGGCACCTGCCCGTCCACGGCGGCCGTCGGCAGGGCCCTCAGGATGGACAAGAGCACCGTGTACAGGTATCTCGTCGACATGAACGGACGCGGGATGATCAGCTACTACGGGGGGACGGTCGGCACGGCCGTCACCAGCAAGTGCGATTCGAGCAACAGGATGGTGGCAAAGGTAGGCTCCATCCGGTGCGGCGGACCCGAGTACGAGGAGGAGGACATATCCGCGTATTATTCGCTGCCGTCCTCAATATTCGGAAGCGGGGAACTCTTCATACTGGAGGCGAGGGGAGATTCCATGACCGGTGCAGGAATAGAAGAGGGAGACCTCGTCGTCGTGAGGAAGAACGCGTCCCCGGAGGCCGGGGACATAGTGGTTGCTCTCCTCAACGGCGAAAACACCCTCAAGACCCTCAGGTTCGGGAAGGGCGGCAAGCCGTACCTGCACCCCGAGAATCCGGACTACGAGGACATACAGGTGACGGATGATGACGAATTCTACATACAGGGCGTCGCGACGCACGTCATACACGAGCTGCAGTCTTCCGTGACGCCGGTGAGGAGGTCGAGAGCATGAGCGTGGCGGATGCCGAGTGCCCGTACTGCAGGTACACGACAAGGCACGTGGGCATAGACAGCAGAATCGGGGTCCGCATAAAGTGCCCCAGGTGCGGGAGGAGCACTACATTCCTCGAATACCGCGGGATGGCGATCCCGTACTACGAATCCGCAGAGGAGATGCTGGCGGCCGAAAGGGCCAGCCGGAACCTCGTAAAGCTGCCGGAGATGCAGCGGGAAAAACACTGATGCCGGAGGTCCCAGGATGGAAAACAGGATAAAGAGATACGTGGAGGTGGACGCCATCCACTTCGTGGACGGGTCCGTGAGGCCGAGGAGCATAAGGTTCTCAGACAACAAGATCTACGTGATAAACAGGCTCAACAAGGTGATAGACAGGAGCGCCGACGGCTCCGGCAGGAGCGGGACGTGCTACATGGTCCAGATATGCGGAAACGAGACCAGGCTGTTCGAGGACGGGGGACGCTGGTACGTGGAAGCCAAGGAAGAGTACGGAGGAAGGTATTGAAGTACATGTTATCCAACAGCGAGATAGAGGAGCTCGGCGCGGGGATCGTCGGGAAATTCTACGGGGAATCGCTGGAAGACCGCACGAATGTCGATATAGAAGCGCTCGCGAGGGAGTTCTTCCGGCTGACAATCGTGACCGAAAAGATGGCGGGCACGGACAGGGACAAGATAGGGTTCCTCTCCGACGGGCTTACCTGGCTCACCGTCAAGAGGGGTCCGGAGAGCGTGGAGATACTGTACCCGAGAAACACGGTGGTCATAAGCTGCGACATCGAAAACGGCAGGAAGAACTTCACGATAGCCCACGAGACCGCGCACTACGCGCTCGAAAAGTACGACCCGCAGGCGGCGTGCTTCCAGAGCGAATTCAAACCCTGGATAGGGTGCTCCTCAAAGGACTATGAGGAGAACATAAGCAACGCGGAGTCGCAGGCCAACAGGCTGGCCTCGTCCCTGCTGATGCCGGAGAAGATGGTGAAGAAGGCGCTCGCAGAGAACGGGAGGCCCGGAAAGGTCCCGATGTTCGGGAAGAACGCGTTCCTCCCGGCGGACAAGGCGATGCTGAGGAAGCTCAAGGAGCAGCTCGGCGTGAGCTACCAGGCCCTCGTCATAAGGCTCGAGGCAATGGGCAGGATAGAGCACAGGAACTACGACGAGTACCTCGCCCTGATGATGGGTGACAGAGATGCGGAAGCCGGAATGTGAAAGGACCTACGGACTGGCCTCCGAGCCCTCGGAGGAGGACCGCAGGAAGATGGAGGCGTACGAGCTGGAGCTTAAAAAGAGAGGGGAATCCTGGATAAGGTGCCCCTACTGCGGAAACGAGAGGGCCGACATGGTGTCGGCAGACGCCTCAGGATACAAGAGGGTCAAGTGCTGGAAGTGCAGGAGGGTGTTCGTGACGAGGCTTCCGAGGTTCAGGAGGCAGACGCCTTGTGAATTCAGGGGATTCGGAGGCCGCGGACAGCAGAGATAGAAAACTGAATACTGATCGAGTCGAGTAAGCGGAGCAGGCGCCTGTCGCCTGACTACCCAGGCACCGTATGGATCTAAGGGAACTTCGGTTCAGGAAGATCTGTGTGGTGCCTTTTTATTTGTACAGGACGGGAGAGGCAGAAGATGACGGAAGTGTCGGAAAAGATTAGAAAAGTGAGATTCGCGGACGTGTATCCGGGTTCGGAGGGAGGGCCGGAATGGATAATAGTGGCTGATGGGGAAATGCAGGAAATGGCGTGCAGCGCCTTCCCGGAGGGCAGCTGCGTCGCTGTCACGCCGGAGCAGTGGAAGGTCATAGAGAAATCAAGGGAGAGCGAAAGGCGCCACTGGTACGAGTCGCTCTATACGGAGATGTCCTTCGACGAGGCAATAGGTTCCGGGTGGGACGGAGGAGTGACAGAGGAAGTAGATGTTGAGGCAGAGCCTCCTGACAGCAGGCTCACGGCCCTCGGAATGGAAGGCGCTGTAAGGCTCGCAGCCTTCCTCTCGAGCGCTGAATCCGGCTGGGGACTCATGCGTGGAACGGAGCTATCAGGAGAAGCTCTCGACGCAGCTGCCCTGGCTTCAATGGGATATGTAAGGAAAGGAAATGTAGAGATGGACAGAAAAAGGAAATACGAGAACGCGAGCTGGGGAGAGGTGTACCTCGCTTCAGACGGGGAAAGCAGATCATCCAGGGCCTACCCTGTTGTGGTCATCCAGGATAGGACAACTGCGAGGGGCAGGGACAGCGTGCTTGCCGCGAGGGTGAGGGAAAATAAAGACAACCCGGGCTCTTCCCAGCTTGTTCCCATCGGGAGATCGTACGGGTTCTCTACGGAGATGTGCGCTGACCTCGGTGACATCTTCCCGGTTCCCAAGGAGAGCCTCGTGCTGTATCTCGGATCAGTTACTGACGGCGAAGTAAGGGAGAAGATATGGGAGTGCCTGAGATATGAATTCGGGATAAGGGTCTCCAAGAGGAACAACTCAATAAGGATGGCCCTCTGCCCGAGATGCCTTAGGCAGATGAGCGGCCCCAATGTCAGGATCAGGAGGGCAGACCTCATGCAGGAGTCCCGGGAGACCTGCTACATATGCCAGAAGGAGCCCGGGTACGATTACTTCGTGACAAAGCTTAGATGAAATAGAAGTCCGCGGCGCTTGGTTTTAATCAACGCCGCGGCTGTTTTTCACAAAAGGATATTCGTATTCATTTTGTTTACCAATGAACTATTTTGCATATCGTATGCGATAATTGGTTTAAACTAATGAACGAAAGGAGCTCCTGTATGGATATCGAGAAGGAGACCCGGGAACTTTCGGAAGAACTCAGGAACACGAGGGGAATACTGACTGCACTGGGTGACGAAGTCAGGCAGCACATGATCCTCGTGATGCTCCAGAACCCGCACTGCACCGGGATGAGGGTCAACGACATCGCAGAGAAGACTTCACTTTCACGCCCTGCGGTCTCACATCACCTAAAGATACTCAAGGATGCCGGGCTCGTTAAGATGAGAAAGGAAGGAACCAAGAATTTCTACTACTTCGACGAGAACACCGAGTCCATAGACAGGCTCATCGGAATGCTCAGCCACGCAAGGTCAATAATGGCGTCACTCCCGGACAGAAGCGGATATTAATCAGGAAGGGTTATTTATACAGATATAACAGGAGGAAATACAGATATGGATTTAAACGAAGCGATCAGGGAAAGGCACGCAGTCAGGAAATTCACCGACAAGCCGCTCGACAGTGCAGCAGTGGAAGAACTCAACAATGATATAAAAGCTGTCAACAGCGAAGGCGGACTCGACATACAGCTCATTACAAATGAGCCCGAGGCATTCCAGGCCGGAAAGCCGAGCTACGGCAGCTTCCAGAACTGCAGAAATTACCTTGCCCTCATAGGCCCGAGGGGAAAGGACGAGGAGATCGGATACTACGGGGAGAGGATCGTCCTCAAGGCAAGGCAGCTCGGAATCGATTCCTGCTGGGTTGCAATGACTTACAAGAAGGGCAAGGCTGAGGGAAAGGAAGCAAAAGGCGAGAAGACATACATGGTCATAGCCCTGGGCTACGGACAGGACCACGGCACGCCCCACAAGATAAAGTCCCTGACGGACGTGAGCGACTACAAGGAAGGCGACCCCGACTGGTACAAAAAGGGGCTAGAGGCTGCGCTTCTCGCTCCCACGGCCATGAACCAGCAGAAGTTCTTCTTCACTAGAAACGGCGACAAGGTTACGGCAAAGGCAGGGTTCGGGTTCTACACGAAGACAGACCTTGGAATAGTCAAATACCACTTCGAGGTGGGATCGGGAAAGGGCCCGGAAGTCTGGGAATAATACGGTAAAAGGGAATAGCAGCACATGGCGCGGCGCAGTCAACGCACTGCGCCGTGTTTAGTTTCTAATGCTTCAGTGTGATATTATTAAAAAAACAGGAACAGGCGTTCCTGCATTGGGAGAGAAATTATGACTGAGGCTAAAGGAAAGAAACGGATGCCCCTTGTTCTAAAGATTCTTCTCATAATAATCTGTGTCATACTCGCTGCAGTGCTCCTGCTGCTCATTGTGCTGAGCATTGCGGAGTACCGCCCGGATGACGTCGAGACAGTTGCTGTAACTGCTTCGGATGACTCAGAGGCCAGAACCCTCTCGTCGGGCGACACCATCACGATCGTATCCTGGAACACAGGGTACGGAGCTCTAGGAAAGACGGCCGACTTCTTCATGGACGGCGGCACAATGGTAAAGACCGCCGACGAGGAAGGAGTGGAGAGCAACATGGAGGGGATAGAGGAAGCAGTGAGCGATCTCTCCCCGGACATACTGTTCCTGCAGGAAGTCGATACCAACAGCTCGAGGTCGTCGCACATAGACGAATCCGGGGAATATGCTGATGAATTCTCCGACATCCTGGGCGAGAGCGCATTTGCCTACAACTTCAAGGTGCTCTTCGTGCCGTATCCTATTCCCCCTATAGGGACTGTAAACAGCGGTATCCAGACGCTTTCCTCATACGGAATCAGCAGCGCCGAGAGAATACAGCTTCCGTGCTCGTTCAAGTGGCCCGTCAGGATTGCAAACCTCAAGAGATGCCTGCTCGTGAGCAGGATTCCGATAGAGGGCTCCGGCGGGAAGGAGCTTGTGGCAATAAACCTCCACCTCGAAGCCTACGACCAGGGCGAGGGAAAGGCAGCACAGACAGCAGCCTTAAAGGAATTCATGCAGGAAGAGGTCGACAAGGGCAACTACGTGATTGCCGGAGGGGATTTCAACCAGACGTTCTCCAACCTCGATACTTCTGCATATCCGCAGTTTGAGGACTGCTGGCAGAGCGGGCTCATAGACGTGAGCGAATTCGGCGACTCATTCTCGTTCTACATGGATTCATCCGTCCCGACGTGCCGCTCGCTCGACAGGCCGTACAACGGCGAGAGCCCCGACGAGTTCCAGTTCTACGTGATCGACGGATTCATAGTTTCAGACAACATAGAGGTCATCAGCGAAGAGACCATAGACGAGGGATTCGAATACACTGACCACAATCCCGCGGTAATAGAGATAAAACTTGACTGAGGTAAGGTAAAAGATGAAGAAAGATTATCCCGAGGACAGGACCATAGCAGTGACGGGGAGGGCTGCACTCAAGGCGAAGCCAGACACCGCCGTATTATCCGCAGACCTGTGCGGAACTGAGAAGGAATACTCAGACGCAGTTTCCAGGGCCGTGAACAAGCTGAGAAAGTTCAAGAAGGCAATGAAGGACTGCGGAATAAGGGAGAGCGATATCAGGACGAGCAGCTTGAGCATATCCCCGGTCTACGACACAAAGACCGATGAAAGCGGCAGGACGTCCAGGGAGTTCAGGGGATACAGTTATTCTCACTCCGTTGAGGTGGAAGTGGGGCTCGACGACAAGGTGCTCGGTGACGCCGTCCAGGCGATGGCGGAATACGACATAGACTCCGACCTCAGGATTTCGTACAAGCTCAAGGACGTGTCCATCTATAAGAACCAGCTCATAGAGGCGGCCATTGCAGAGGCAATCTCAAAGGCCACCCTGATCTGCTCTTCCCTCAAGGTGGTGCTCGGGCCTGTAATTAACATAGAGTATTCTTTCAACGACGACATCTCTCTATATGATGCCGGAGTCATGAAGCCTAAGATGGCCTCGGCGATGCTCATGGAGAAGGCCAGCCTTGATGACATGATAAATCCGCAGGACATTGAACTCAGAGATTCAATTTCGATTGAGTGGGAGATAGAATGAGTTTTTCGTGGAAGCTTAAGGTATTCTGGTTCAGATTCTGCCAGGACCTGATGTCGCCCTTCATGAAGGGCATGAAGTACTCAGGGCAGACTGTGCTGGAAGGCGAGGACGCATTCCTCAAGATTCCTTCGCTTCTTTCGGAGAGGGGGCTTAAGAAGCCCATGCTCGTTTCCGGAAGGACCGTGTGCAGGCTCGAGAGCTACAGCCGCCTGCTGGAGGCTCTTCCCGGGGCTGTGACGTACAATCAGGTGGGCTCCGACCCCAAGGCCTCCCAGGTTGTCGAGATGGCCGGAATTTTTAAACAAAACGGCTGCGACAGCATAATAGCCATAGGCGGGGGCTCCTCTATGGACGCATCCAAGGCCATGGGAGCCGTATGCGCAACCGGAAAGAATCCGGACAGGCTGCACGGGGTCCTCAAGGTACATAAGAAGCTTCCTTTCCTTGTAGCAGTCCCGACCACGGCAGGCACCGGCTCTGAGTGCACTGTTGCGGCTGTTGTGACATACGACTGGGATGGGAGGAAGATGGCCATAAACGACCCGTCGCTGCTGCCAGCGGCCGCAGTGCTGGATCCGAGGCTCACTGAGACACTTCCTGCACACCTCACCGCCTACACCGGCATGGACGCCATGACACACGCAGTGGAGGCATATCTCAACAAGAGGTTCCTCTCCAAGGAGAACGAGAGGAATGCGGTCGAGGCCGTAAAGCTCATATTCGGGTCCCTTCCTGCGGCATATGCCGACGGTAGCGATCTCTCAGCGAGGTCCAATATGCTGAGGGCTTCCTATTTAGCCGGAAAGGCATTCACCGCGGCGTGTGTAGGCAATGTGCACGCAATAGCGCACACGTTCGGGGGACTCTACCACGTGCAGCACGGGCTTGCAAACGCCGTGA
This sequence comes from Oscillospiraceae bacterium, assembly GCA_050943435.1. Taxonomy (GTDB): domain Bacteria; phylum Bacillota; class Clostridia; order Oscillospirales; family Ruminococcaceae; genus RGIG5675. The sequence continues at coordinate 18,666 of JBMNPE010000020.1, forward strand.
TTCTCCCTGTGGTGCTGAGGGACTACGCGGAGCATTCCCCAAAGAGGCTGGCGTCTCTCGAGAGGGAAACTGCAGAAAACGCTCCTTTGGACGACAGGGAAGCGGCCCTGTCCTTTATTGACAAAATAGAGAATATTAACAGGACCCTCGGAATCCCCGACCACCTCACGAGGAAGGAAGAGGACGTGCCCACGATGGCCGACTGGGCCTACAGGGAGGCAAATCCCCTGTACCCGGTTCCTGTAATATATTCGAGAGAACATTTCATGGAGATCATCAGAAAGGTGTCGACGCCTCAGGAGGAATCATGACTGAGGAAAAACTCACAAACAACTACGTGATCAAGGAGAGCCTCGGGATCGCACTCGTGCAGCTCCTCAAGGAAAAGGAGCTGAGCCGGATCACCGTGTCGGAGCTTGCCGAGAAGGCCGGCGTCGGGAGGGTTTCCTTTTACAGGAACTTCGGGACAAAGGACAACCTCTTAAGATACGTAATCGGCAATATAACAGACGGGTTCATCAAGAATTCGGGGATAGACCTCAAGGACCCGCTCTCAAAGGAGAGCCTAACCAAGCTGTACTCCCATCTCTACGACTACAGGGAGGTGACCCCGCTCCTCATAAGGGACCACAGGATGGACTTCGTCAAGGACCAGTTCGACAGGATACTCATTGACCCCGACTCGTCGTACAGGGAAAAGTACCTTAGCAGCTTCCTGTCGGGGGCTCTCTACAACGTGTACTGCGCCTGGGCAAAGGGAGGCTTTATCGAGACCCCAGAGGAGATTGCAGACATAATTTCATCCGGAGGCACTAAGCTTGGTGAAATAAACAGAAAAAAATAGAAATAATCTACTGCAATATATAGAAAGTTGATGTATCATCTAATTAAAAAGATGATGCATCAACTTTTTTTTGCACGGAGGCTTCCGCATGGATGATTCAAAGAGGGAAATAACCAAGATCGCGAGAGAGGTCGGGAAGTTCACCGTGAGGACGCTGAGGAAGGACGGGATCGGCAGTTCCGAATTCGACGTGCTCCACGTGATACGCAAAAACCCCGGAATAAAGCAGTCCGCGATCTGTGAAGTTACAGGACTTGACAAGGGTTCCGTGGCCAGGATTACGGCGAATCTGGAGCAGAAGGGGTATGTAGAGAGGAAGCCGGACCCCAAGGACAGAAGGAGCAGGGAGCTGTACGCCACTGACTCCGCCGACGGACTCAAGAATTCCAAGGCGAAGATTGAGGCCGAATTCTACGAATGGCTTCTAGAATCCTTTTCCGAGGACGAGAAAAGGGAATTCTGCAGGATGCTCGAAATCATCTACGAAAAGTGCAAGAGCGAGAGCAAGGCGGGATTCCCGGAGATGACGAAGATAATAGAGGATTCCGACTGACATGGATACATACAGAAACAGGGATTCGGACAAGAACTTCCAGCCCGACAGAATATCCTCTTATTTTAAGAGCGAGTGGCCGGTGCTCACGGTTGTCACTGTCACAGGGCTCTTCTACAACGTCCTGATAACAGCCCAGGCATATTTTGAGGGCCAGCTCGCGCAGATGCTGTTGGACATCATAGGCGGGTCAAAGGCCCTCGCCGACATGGTGAGGCTGGCGCTGATCTTTGTCCTGGCCATCCTGCTCATCCAGCTCGCGAGGTGCCTCAAGAGGTACTTCGTGAGGGTGTTCGCCAACAACATAAACCGCCGCATGAAGGGCGTTCTATACGGCAACCTCCTCGATTCTCCCGCAGGTGCCCACGAGGAGAGCGACATAGGCGGGATAATGACGAAGGCAATATCGGACGTCGACGCCTGCACCGAGGGCATGAGGAAGTTCACGACGGAGGTCTTCGACACCGGCGTCGCGATGATCTCCTACTGCGCGATGCTCTTCTACTACGACTGGAAGCTGGCGCTCATATCGTGTGCATTTCCTCCTCTCGCGTATTTAGCAGCATATTCGCTCAGGAAGAGGGTCTCCCTGAGGGCCGCCCAGTACAAGGAGGCGTCGGGAAGGCTCAACGGCGAGACTCTTGACAGGGTTTCAGGGGCGGTCGACTACAGGATACTCGGCGCCGAGGATGCCCGGGACGCCTCCTACGAGGAGAGGCTCGCGGACTACGAGAAGGCCGGAGTCCGCTCCGGGGTGCTGGAAACCTCACTTCAGCCTGTCTACAGGCTCATTTCCACGATAAGCGTGATATTCATCGTCATAATGGGTGCCTCCAACGTGGCCGGCACCGGGACAGCGGCGTGGAACATAGCTTCTTTCACGACGTTCCTTTCGTGCTTTTTAAATCTCGCGGAGAAGTCCTCAAAGGCGGCAAAGCTCTTTAATTCGGTCCAGAAGGCCAAGGTCTCATGGGAGAGGATCAGGGGGCTCCTCAAGAAGAGAACCCCGTGCAAGGAGACTGTAAAGTCCCTTCCGGCTCCCGTGGATGTAAAAAATCTCACCTTATCGTATGGAGACAAAGCCATACTCGACGGAGTTTTTTTCAGCGCTGCACCCGGAGAGGTCATTGGGGTGACCGGAGAGATAGCGTCCGGAAAATCAACACTCGGGAAGGCCTTCCTCTGCGAGAGCCCGTATGAGGGCAGCATAGAGATAGGCGGCAGGGAGCTTTCCTCGATCCCAGAGGAAGAGAGGTGCGGGATTGTCGGGTACATGGGCCACAACCCGGAAATCCTCTCGGACACTGTGAAGGACAACGTGATGCTGGGAACGGAAGGCACCTGCAGGTAATACCTGGGAGACGCATGCATAGCCGGGGAAATAGACGCCATGCCGGAGAAGGAGCTGACGGTCCTCGAGGCCGGTGGTTCGGAAATCTCCGGAGGCCAGAGGGCAAGGGTGGCAATAGCCAGGATGCTCGCGCACCCTAAGCCCCTGATGATATTCGACGACCCGTTCTCGGCCCTCGACAGGGGTACTGAAAAAGAGTGCATGGAAAACCTGAGAAGGCGCCAGGACGGCAGCATTTACATGATAATTTCCCACAGGCTCTGGATGTTCCCGTCGTTTGACAGGATAGTGTTCCTGGAAAACGGCAGGGCTGTAGTCGGGACCCATGACGAACTGATGAGGAGCTGCCCGGGGTACAGGATGCTCTATGAGAAGCAGACCGGAGGTGCCGCATGAAGAAACAGGATACCAAAAAATACGGGATAATGACGGCACTAGGCGAAGTGCTCCGGAACAACACGAGGCTCACGATAATCACGGCAGTGTCTGTGATAGGGGCCGTGCTGCTTGGGCTCTATCC
>JBMNPE010000021.1:0-21614 GCA_050943435.1 Oscillospiraceae bacterium
CCTATAATATCACTAGGATTAACAAATGCAACACCGGCTGCTGATGATCCTAGATGTCTATCCTGCGGAATCCCGGCTCCTTGTTGTAAAGCGGAAGCTTTTCCTCTATAAGCTCTGCTGCTTCCTCGCCTGAAGTCACTGCCCATACCTGGTCATCCGGAATCTCAGGGTATCTGATTCTGTAATCCAGCTTTGTCCCTGCTATCTTGGAACTGGTCCCCGTCACGTTTGAAAAAGCGAGGAGAAGCTTCTTGTAGCTCCATGCAAAGGCTGATTCGCTGAGCGTTCCTGCGCCGCCGCCGATTGCTATGACGGCGTCTGCAAGGGTGACAATGCCGTTCCTCAGTATGCCGACGCTTGTCGGAATCACTATATCCGCATACTCATTGGCCTGCGACCTGGAAAGCCCCGGAAGAATTGCAATTGTATCGCCCTCGCAGTACTTCTCCGACATTCTGGCACCCTGCATGACGGCTTCCATGACTCCGCCGAGCCCGCCTGTGCTGACGCGGAACCCCCTGTCGATGAGGGCCTTCCCGGTTTCAAGACAGACCTGTTTCTTCTTTTCATCCCCGCTGATGTCAGCGTCACCGATGACCGCGATTATCTTTCTCATACGAATTCAAGCTCCTTATAAAACCAAGCCTCACAAATCAGGCTCATGATATATGTATTTATATTTATATGTATTTCTTTGTCAACAGGCATCAAAGCATCAGAGATATGGGGTGAATAAATATAAGAAGTTCATGCATTGGAAAACATTTTTTCCCGAAATGATATGCAGCCGGATGAATATACACTAAAAAGTAAAGCCAAGGTTAAAGAACAGTTACACAGGTGTTACCAAATTGTAACCAAATGGTCCGAAAAAAATCCATTTTTTGCCTGAAAACGCAATTTTTCATTCAATCTGACAAATTTACGGCCCGGAGAATTGGACAGTCTGAACATGGAAGTCGAATTTTTGTTGATATACGATAGCACTGCAATAAGGCGGAAATGTTCCGCCAACAATTAAACGGGAGGATAATCCATGAAAAAGTTTATCGCGATTCTCCTCGCAGCAATGATGGCAGTTGGCCTGCTTGCAGCCTGCGGCGGCAGCAGCTCTGATTCATCTTCTACGAGCGAATCAACCAGCGACTCCGGCAGCACCAGCGAAGACACGACAAAGGTTCTGTTCTTCTACAGCGCAATCGGTGACTACGGATTCGGCGATCAGGGCATGAAAGCCGTTAAGAATCTGGAAGCAGATTACGGCTGGGAATGGAACCTGGTTGAGTACGGCACCGATTCGTCAGTGGCAGTTACCTCTTTCTTCGACGCTCTTGATGCAGGCTGGCCTGAGACCGGCGAAGCTTATGACTACGTCGTGACCACGTCCTGGTACCTGTTCGACGACCTGATCAATCAGTCCGAGGACTATCCGGATTCAAAGTTCATCGTTTACGATACCGGCCCGGATAAGGTTTTCGACAACAGCAACGTTTGGGGCATTTCCTTCGCACAGAATGAAGGATCCTTCCTCTGCGCTATTTTCGAAGCTTATCAGTCACAGACTGGCGTTATCTCCACGATCCTTCGTTCCGACACGCCTATACTGAACGACTTCGGAACCGGCTGGATTCACGGAGCAAAGTATGCGAAGACCGAGCTCGGACTCGATGTAGACTACCTCTTCACATACCTCGGCGAGACTTCCTCTTCTGGAACACTTGAGACCTGCTCCGAGCTGTTCGCCAACACCGACTACGGTGCCAAGACAGACATCATGTACCTCATCGCTTCCGACTGGATCCTCAGTGCATGCCAGTCCGCATATGAGAATGATGTTGAGTGGGTTATCGGCGTCGATATGGACCAGTGGCAGGTTCTCCACGATCAGGGCTCTGATGATTCTTCCACGCATTACAACAAGATCGTAACCTCCATGCAGAAGAAGATTCAGGAATCCGTCGCTTGGACAGTAGCAGGAATCCTTGATGGATCTCTTGCATCCGGCAACCATGCAGCCACGATCGCTAATGACGGTGTTGGACTTGCAGACAACGACAACTACCAGTCTCAGGTTTCTGAGGAAGTACAGTCTGCTGTCAATGAAGTCAAGGATCAGATTGCTGACGGAACCATCGAAGTCCACAGCTACTATGACTTCACTGGTGATGACGGATACGATAAGTACGTTGAGTACTACACCGACCACGACATCAGCTTCGAGGAGCTCGAAGGCTAATCTGGTGAAATCAGAGGACTGGAGCTTTAAGCTCCGGTCCTTTTTTTTTAATACGCTGAGTGGATTAAGGCTGCATACCAAATCATATGGTAAGTTGAACAAACGAAAAAAACATTTTGTCGTTTAAATGCACAAATTTCGAAAAACGTTTTCTACACAAATTATGATAGAATACGTGTTCATCATTTGTTAAAATACTATTGATTTAAAGCGCAAAGGGCCTGCAAATCGAGGTATGCGGCACTTGGCGCGAGTCGTTGCACAATAGACTTCGCTGGTGAAGAATGACAAATCCGGTCCAATTCTTGAGATGGGATTGATGCTGGATTTGTATTGCTGGCGTAAAACATTGTGCGTTCCGCTGCCGATACCGGGCTGCGGAGGTATTCCGAAAGGGATAGATAATCCCGATGGAAAAAGGATGGTGAAAATGGCAAAACAACTTCTGAAAATGGAGGGCATCACCAAAATTTACACGAACGGGTTCATGGCCAATGAGGACATCACGTTCGAGGTAAATGAAGGTGAGATCCATGGTCTTATCGGTGAAAACGGCGCCGGCAAGACCACACTGATGAAGATCCTGTTCGGGCTTGAGGACTGCCAGAAGGGCAAGATCTACATCGACGGTGAAGAGGTTCACATCTCGAGCCCGCTGGACGCCATTGCAAAGGGCGTCGGCATGGTGCACCAGCACTTCATGCAGGTTCCGAACCTGACTGTCACCGAAAACATCGTTCTTGGCATGGAGCCGGGAAAAGGCGGGCTCTATGACAAAAAGGAAGCAACCAGGTTGGTTGAGGAAGCTTCCAAGAAGTTCAACCTCAAGGTCGAGCCCGATATGCTTATCCGCGACTGCTCAGTCGGACAGAGACAGAAGGTCGAACTGCTTAAGTCTCTGATAAGAGGCGTCAAGGTTCTCATTCTCGATGAGCCTACCGCTGTTCTTACACCTCAGGAGACGAGAGAGCTGTTTGTTCAGCTAAAGGACCTCAGGGATATGGGATACGGAATAATATTCATTTCCCATAAGCTCGAAGAGGTCATGGAGCTCTGCAGCAGAGTCACAGTTCTGCGCCACGGAAAAGTTTCCGGACGCGGCAACATTGAAGACCTCGATCCTGTAAAGATGTCCAGAATGATGGTCGGGCGCGATGTCATCATGAAGATCGACAAAGAGCCTGCAACTCCTGGAGAAAAGGTCCTTGAAGTCCGCAAGCTCAACTACATGGACGACATCGGCCGCCGTCTTATCAAAGACCTTTCATTCGGCATCAGGGCCGGAGAGGTTCTCGGCATTGCCGGGGTTGAAGGAAATGGACAGGGAGAGCTCACTGAACTCATCACCGGACTCCTTCATAGAACCGACGGAGAGATAATCATCAACGGCAAGGAAACGAATGGGATGAACATCCGCCAGATCAGAGACCTGGGCGTCGCCCATATTTCTGAAGACAGGATGACATATGGAATCGCAGGAGATCTTTCTGTCCGCGACAATATGACGGCAACTTTCCTCGACAGGCCGGAATTCAAGCACGGACCCCTGATGAACATCGGCTACATAAACAAATATGTTGACCAGAACATCAAGGACTTTGAGATCATGTGCGACTACAGGAGCGAGCCGGTCAGGCTTCTCTCAGGTGGTAACATCCAGAAAGTCATTGTTGCCCGTGAGTTCACCAGCGGCGCTAATCTGATCGTAGTCAACCAGCCGACCCGCGGTATCGATGTCGGCACGACGGACCTCATCAGGAGACTGCTTGTCAAGTACACCCGCGAGAACAACGTTGCCGTTCTGCTAGTATCTTCAGACCTCAACGAGGTTCTTGAAGTTTCCGACAGGCTTGTCGTCATGCGCGATGGCAGAATCGCGGCCCACTTCACCGACGTCGGCAAGGTCACTGACGAGATACTCGGCGAGTACATGCTTGGAATCAAGCAGATGACTGAAGAGGAAATGGGGGATCTGCTATGAGAAAAGTGCAGAAAGTCGAGATAGGATTCGAAGTACTCAGAATCGTCGTCGGAATCCTTATCGCATACGCAATTTCTATTGCTATCACTGTTTTAGTCACTGATACATCACTTCACAACGCGCTAGTCAACTACCTGTTCGGTCCATTCACGTCAAAGAGACGTTTCGGACAGCTGATGGGCAAATACATATCTTACCTGTTCAGCGGATGCGGAATGTGCTTTATTTACGCATGCAACCGCTTCAACCTCATCGGTGAAGGCATCGTCAACATGTCTCCTATCTTTGCCTGCCTGCTGATGTTCGGAACCAACCTGATGACAAACCTTCCGGGCGTAGTGAATCAGCTCATAATACTGATTGTCTGCGGCGTAACGGGCGGACTTATCGCTCTGATTCCTGCTTTCGCAAGAGAGCGACTCGGAGCATCAGAGATGGTCGTTTCGATCATCATGAACAACCTGCTGCTCTATCTGTCGCAGTACATCCTCAAGGTTACGGTTGCTGACCGCACGATGTCCCAGCTGGCATCGCCGATTTATCCCGACAACATGAGATTCACAAGGCTGTGGGAAAATACGAACTTCACATCCGGAATCTATTGGGCTCTCATAGGCGTCGCTCTTGCATCGATAATATTCTTCTACAGCCGCGAAGGCCAGAAGATCAGGATAGTTGGTGCTAACGTCACGTTTGCAGAGAGCTGCGGAATCAACTCCAGAAGATCCCTCTATATTGCACAGGTTCTTGGAGGAGTATTTGCAGGCTTCGCCGGAGCTGTCGACTGCTTCGGAATTTATGACAGGTACCTCTATCAGGCCCTGACTAATATCGGAATGGACGGACTCATCGTCGCTGTTATAGCGAGAAAGAAACCGATCTTCGTTCCGCTGTCAGCATTCGTCTTAGCGATGATCAGAACGGCGGCAGTTACGCTCAACACGTCTACTGAGCTCCCGATCGAATTCGCAACGATGATGCAGGCAATCCTGGTCCTGTTCGTGGCGGCAGAAGACTTCATGGCAGGATGGAAGAATAAGGTCATCTTCCGCATGTCCGAGAAGGAGAAGGCTGCCGAGAAGGGAGCTGTAGCAGCATGAGTGATTTCTTAAACTGGTTTGGAAATTTCATCGGCGCAACGGTCAGAATGGCAACTCCTATAATGTTCGTCGCCATCGGATCGTGCGTCACTGAAAAGGGCGGCATCCTCAATATGGCAGGCGAGGCCATGATGCTCGCATCCTCGCTCTTCGGCGTTGTTTTTGTAGGCCTTACCGGGAGCACTTTCGTAGGAATAATCGCAGGTGCACTGGTCAGTGTCCTTGTCACGCTGTTCATATGCTTCGCAGCATTTGTCATGAAAGTCGATATGTACCTCATGTCGATATCCATGAACATGGCACTGCTCGGAGGCGTTATATTCGCGATGTGGCTGATCTATGGAGTCAAATCCAATACTTCAGCATTCGTTCACTTCAATGCGGTGCCGAATATCAGCATTCCTTTCATCAAGAATATACCGATACTCGGCCAGCTGCTTGACGGACACAACCTGTTCACCTACATCGGCCTGGTCTTTGCATGGCTCACGTACTTCCTGCTCTACAAGACAAAGTTCGGACTCAGGGTCCGTGCTATCGGCCAGAATCCTATGGCTGCAGAGTCTGTCGGAATCAATCCTAAGAAGATCTACACCCTCGCATTCGTATATGCAGCTATCGTGTCGAGCTTCGGCGGAATGTACCTCTCGATGGGCTATCAGAACTTCTTCATCAAGAACATCACAGCCAACAGAGGATTCATCGGACTTGCAGCCTGCTCCGCAGCAGATGCCCGTCCTGGACTCTCAGTACTGATGTCCCTGCTGTTTGGTCTTGCCTACGCAATCACGAACAGCCTGAAGGTTTACATCATAGAGCAGCAGCTCCTTGCAGCTATGCCATACCTCCTCACTACGATCATCATCATCGTCCTTTCATACAGGAGATATACAAGAGAGCAGAGGCTGATGCGTGAGAACCGCAGGAAGCTCGCTGAAATGCGTGAGAAGCAGATGGCTGAAGAAGCCGAATCCGCAGCAAAAGCATAAGCTGTTTTGCCTTGAAACCGGGTCCCTGAAAGGACCCGGTTTTTTATTGCCTTAAACAAAAAACTCGTTCCAAATAATTGGAACGAGTAATTGTCTATTCTGAAAATATTCGGTTCAGCAGAGGCCGTAGTCCTGGGCCAGCTTCTTAAAAGCGGGAAGCGAGCGCTCTATCATGTCTGTCGCGACGCAGTAGGATATCCTGACATATCCGGGGTATCCGAAGTCGTCAGTGGGGACAAGCAGAAGATGGTGCTTGTCAGCGGCATGATCGGAAAATTCCTTTGCGTCCGGAACAGGGGATTTGAGCATCAGGTAGAATGCCCCGTCGGGATGCACGAACGTGAAGCCGTCCGCGGAGAGGTTTTCCATGAGAATGTCCCTGTTCTTCTTGTAGACGCTTATGTCTGTCGTGTCGTCAATGCATTTGAGAAGGACTTTCTGGAACAGCGTGGGGGCACAGGCGTGCCCGTTGACGCGTCCGGCTCCATAGACGGCTTTTACAAGCTCCAGAACTCCGTCTATCTTGTTGCTGAACGCAATGTATCCGATCCTCTCACCTGCAAGAGACAGGGCCTTGCTGTAGGAATAGCAGACAATAGTGTCATCGTAATACGACATGATGTACGGGACCTTGACCCCGTCATATACGACTTCCCTGTACGGCTCGTCTGAAATCAGGAATATGGGATGTCCGAACTCCTTCTCCTTTTTGGAGAGGACGGCACAGAGAGCCTTTATATTGTCTTCTGTATATATTGCACCGCTGGGGTTGTTTGGGCTGTCAATGACTACAGCCTTGGTATACTGGTTGACAGCTTTCTCCACTGCATCGGGATCAATCATGAAGTCGCCCTCATGAGCCATGACCCTGACTTCCTTTGCCCCGGCGGCCTCAAGAAACACGGAATATTCGGGGAAGAACGGGGCAATGAGAATGAACTCGTCTCCTGGTTCCGTCAATCCCTTGAACAGTATGGACAATGCTGCGCATGATCCGCAGGTGAGGTAGATGTCCTCATATGTGAGGTTCTGGCCGAACTTCCTGTTGATGTCGTCGGCGACGCACTGCCTCACTTCCTGCATACCCATGTTTGAGCTGTATCCGTGGACTGCGACCTGATCGGGTTCCTTCAGGATCTCCGCTATGGCTTCGTAAACACTCGGCGGTGGCGGGAGGCTCGGGTTCCCGATGGAATAATTGAATACATTCTCCTTGCCGAATTCCCCGGCAAGGACCCTCCCCTTTGCATTCAGCTGTCTGATTGCGGAGCCGGTTGCTCCGAAGCTGTACATTTTCTTATTGAACATTTGAATATCTGGCAGCTCCTTTTTGTAAAATTGTGAAACATTATACATCACAATCCGCCGTTTTTCACCGTTAAAATGCATTAAACAGCGGTATTTCTGAAATATATTCACAGCAAATTATTCAAAAAAGCCTTCAGGAGGAATCCGGATCACAGTATTCCGCGGTCCGGAACCCCCTGAAGGCATCATTGACTGCTTAATTACAGGCTGGCAAGGATTTTCTGGGCCCCTGTTACAGCGTTGGCGCCGTCAGCAGCTGCAGTGATGATCTGCCTCAGCTGCTTTGCCCTGACGTCTCCCGCTGCAAAGACCCCGGGAACGCTGGCTGCGCAGTCCTCAGAAGCGGTGATGTAGCCGCGTTTGTCGACTTCCACGAATCCGGCGAACGGGGCGGACCTGGGTATGATGCCCACGGCAATGAATACGCCTGACACCTCAAGAGGCTTCTCTTCACCTGAGATTGTGCTGCGGAGGATTACATCCTCGACTTTTCCATTCCCCCCGATCCTCTGCACGGTGGATGACCATTCTACAGAGGCCCTGGGATTTGATATAAAGCGGTCCTGGAGAGACTTTGCAGCCCTCAGGCTGTCCCTCCTGTGAATCAGCGTGACGCTTCTGCACATGCGCGTAAGATAAATGGCGTCGCTGACGGCGGTGTCACCGCCGCCGACCACGGCGACGTCCTTGTCCTTAAAGAACATGCCGTCGCATGTTGCACAGTAGCTCACACCCTTTCCCCTGAGTTCCCGTTCCCCAGGGACCCCGAGTTCTGCATGCTCGGCACCTGTGGCAATGATCACCGTCTTTGCGCTGAGGGGCCCGGATGAGGTCTCAACCGTGAAATTCCCGGCGCTTCCAGATATGCCGGTGGCCTCGGCTGTGAGGAACTTGGCACCGAGGCTGTCGGCATGCTTTCTCATCCTGTCGGCCAGGTCCTGGCCCGATATTCCGTTGAGCCCAGGATAATTGTCTATCTCGTAGGTCGATGTTATCTGGCCTCCGCTGACATAGGAGCTTTCCACAACTGCAAAGTCCAGTTCGGCCCTTGCCGCGTATATTGCTGCGGACAGGCCCGCAGGCCCGGAGCCGAGTATCAACAAATCGTACATTTAGTTATTCTCCGTTTTTTGTTTCATGAAGCTTATTGAAATAGCCCGGGAGAAGTTCCAGGGCCAGCAGCATCGAGCCCGAAAGCTCCTCCCCGGCACAGAACCCGAACTCTGACGCCGGATGGAATCCGAACCGCCCGTAATAACCAGGGTCTCCTACGGCAAATACGGCGCCGTATCCGAGATCCGAGCATCGGTGGAGCACCTCTTTTACCAGTGCAGATCCGATTCCGCGTCCCCTCAGTTTTTCAATAACAAAGAGAGGGGCCAGATACAGCACTTCGATTTCACCGGACGGGCAGGCCATGGGCTGGGCTGTCACCAGGACATGCCCGCAGATTCCGCCGTCTTCCTCTGCGACGAGGTCCAGCTCTGGAAGATACCTGTTGTTTTTTCTCATGTATTCTGAGAAATCAAGCGTGACATCGTCAGATGAAGCAAAAGCCTCCTGCTCGAGGAGGCTCAGGCTTTCACTGTCTTTTTCTGTGAACGTCCTTAACGTCATTCCTGGGGCTTGAAGGCTTCCTTGCCTATCCCGCACAGCGGACATTCAAAATCCTCAGGGAGATCCTCAAACTTTGTTCCGGGAGCTATTCCCTTCTCCGGAAGTCCCTTTGCCTCGTCATAGACGAATCCGCATATGGAACATACATACTTTTTCATTGTCATTCTCCTTTTGGCATGTTATATATCCTCAAAATCTGAAGCATAAGTGCCTGCAGACCGGATACTAAATTGTACATGGAATTTATTGCGGATTTATTACAAAGCTACTTCATTGACGCAGCGATATTTTCGCTCAGCTTCTCAATATCCGGAAGCTGTGATTCCTTGAGGGCAGATTTTATCGTTATTTCGGGCCCTATGATCTTTGAGCACGGCAGGGATTCGATTTCCTTTTTCATAAGAGCTCCTGAATTCGGGGCCCAGCTCCCGTTTTCTATTATCGAGAAGCACCTGTTTCTGAGCATGTGCGCCTTGAAATCGTGGATAACGGGCTGCATGGTCTCGAAGATCTCCGTGTTATAGGTGGTAGAGGCAAGGACAATGTTGCTCATCCGGAACGCCTCGGCGAGAATGTAGGAAGGATGGGTGATTGAGACATCGTATATTACGGTGTTCTTCACTCCCTGGTCATAGAGTTTTCCGGCGAGAATCTCCGCGGCGTTCTTTGTGTCCCCGTAGACAGAGGCAAACGCTATGAGCACTCCCTTTTCCTCCGGCTCGTATGAAGCCCATTTCGAGTATTTGTCCACGAAGCGGCCGATGTCCTCCCTTATTACAGGGCCGTGCAGCGGGCAGATCATGGAGACATCGAGCTTTGCAACCTTTGCAAGGAGGGCCGCAGTCTGCTGGCCGTATTTCCCGACTATGTTGCAGTAATAGCGCCTCCCCTCGGGGAGCCAGTCCCTCTCGAAGTCGATGTCATCAGAGAATATGCTGCCGTCCAGGCAGCCGAACGTCCCGAAGGCGTCAGCTGAGAACAAGACATTGTCCGGAGCCATGAATCCTACCATTACCTCGGGCCAGTGCACCATCGGGGCAGAATAGAATGTGATCCTGCTTGTGCCGAGATCTAGGATGGAACCGTCCTTCACCGCCACGCTGCGGCCTGAGATGTCTATGTCAAAGAACTGCTTTACCATCATGATGGCCATCTGGCTTGCATAGACAGTGGCTTCGGGATGTTCCTTCAGCACGTAGGAAAGAACCGCACAGTGGTCAGGTTCCATATGCTCTATGAATATGTAGTCGAGCTTCCTGCCTCCGAGAGCGTGGCTGAGGTTTTCCTCAAACTGGACTGCCACCGCCTTGTCGGCCGTGTCAACCAGGCAGGTCTTTTCATCGGAAATGAGATATGAATTATATGAAACCCCTTCAGGGACCGGATATGTCCCCTCGAAAAAAGGAGGCCTGCGGTCATTGGCCCCGATCCAGGTTATCTTGTCTGATATTTTTCTTGTACAGTACATGGAAACCATCTCCTGTCTTTTGTGTTCTGGGGCGGAGCATCCGCCGGTGTGTTACTATTAATATACCAGTATTAATAGAGCATTTCACGAAAAATGTATGCATATTAAGGCGTTTGCTCAGATTCAGGAACCATGAATTACAGATTTGTGCTATTTGATCTTGACGGGACCCTCCTGGATACCCTGGGGGATCTTGCCGATGCTACCAATGCCTCTCTCAGGATGATGGGATTGCCGGAGCTTTCCCTGGACGGAGTGAGACGGAGGATAGGCCACGGGAACTGGAACCTTATAAAGAGTTCGATGCCTGAAGGCACTGCTGACAGCGACATAGAAAAAGCGTTTATATTCTTTAAGCAGTACTACGCAGACCACTGCGATGTGAAAACAATGCCCTACGACGGCGTTGACAAAGTACTGGAAGGACTTGCCGGGGCAGGAGTGAGGTTCGGAATAGTCTCAAACAAACTCGACTTCCTCGTGAAGAAACTCCGGGACAGGTTTTTCCCGGACATGGAATACGCTTCCGGAGGCAGGGAGGGCGTGCCGCTCAAGCCGGACCCTGCAATGATAGAGGACGCCATGAGATATTTCGGGGCAGACAGGCCTGAAACCCTGTATGTGGGAGACGGTGAGGGCGACATTGAGACAAGCCGCCGTGCCGGGATAGACTGCCTCTGCTCACTGTGGGGATTCAGGAGCAGGGAAGAGCTCGAAAAGGCAGGCGGAGAGCTGTTCGCCGAGACTCCTGGGGATATCCTGAAGACAGTGCTCTGACGGGGGAAACATGGTATACACAATGCCGCCCGTGTAGATTGACATAGATTTGCATGGATGATAATATACAAAAAATCCAGAGGCAAATATGCCTGCATCCACGGAAATTTGTCAACCGCACTAAGAAAGGCGGATAGTCAGATGAAGCTTAAAAAGATAATAGCTGTCATAGCTGTTATATCGTCAATTCTCATGTTCTCCGCATGCGGAGGGCAGGGGAGCGAAACCAGCGGTTCCAGCAGTACTACTGAATCCACCGGGGTGGAAGACGGCGTACTGACTGTGGCAATGGAATGCACGTATGCCCCGTACAACTGGACACAGGCGGACGATTCCAACGGCGCAGTCCCCATATCCAATGCAGAGGGCTCATATGCATACGGCTATGACGTCATGATGGCAAAAAAGATATGCGAGGAATACGGATGGGAGCTGGAGATTGTCCAGACAGACTGGGATTCACTTGTCCCCGGTGTTCAGTCAGGGACTTTTGACTGCGTCATAGCCGGACAGTCGATGACCAAGGCCCGCTCAGAACAGGTGGATTTCGCAGGACCGTATTACTATGCCACAACAGTCATACTCACCAAGGCTGACAGCGAATACGCAGATGCCACAAGCATACAGGATCTCTCCGGAGGCAAGTGCACGGCCCAGATAAGCTCTATACACTACGAGAAGTGCCTGCCGCAGATAGAAGGAGCACAGATACAGGCAGCTGCTGAAACCGTGCCGGCCGAGCTCATAGCCCTGGAATCCGGGACAGTTGATTTTGTGTGTCTGGAACTCCCTGCCGCAATGAGTGCCGTTAAGGTCTATCCGGACCTCAAGATCCTGGATTTCTCCGGTACTGACGGCGATTTCCAGTTTACTGACGAGGAGAGGGCTGAATATGTCAACCTCGGCATCTCTGTGAAAAAGGGAAATACATACCTCAAGGACGCAATTGACGCTGTGCTTGACACCATGACTACTGACGACTTCGATGCAATGATGCAGGAAGCTGTCGATGTGCAGCCGATAAACAGTGAGAGCTGAGATAGATAAACAAACAGAACAAGTATATAATGTCAGGGTGACGGTAAATTCCGCCGCCCTAAATTTTTTCCGAGGAAAAGGATTTCATGAATAAATTCGCCCAGCTCCTGCAGGACGTGAGCACGCTGTGGTCGACATATTCCGGAATGTATCTCGTGGGAATAAAGAACACGATGATACTTGCCATAGTCGGAACGGCTCTGGGATGTGTCATAGGATTCATATGCGGCATTCTGAATACCATTCCCTGCTCGAAAAACGACAGCTTCCTCAAGAGATTCTTTCTTGGGCTGATTAAGGTCATAGTCAGGATATACATTGAAGTATTCAGGGGCACCCCTCTGGTGCTCCAGGCTGTATTCATATACTACGGGCTCCCGTATTTCACAGACGGCAGGTTCAGGTTTGAGAACGTCTGGCTGTGCGCGATACTTGTTGTCACGATCAATACAGGCGCATATATGGCTGAGTCTGTAAGAGGCGGCATCAATTCTGTCGACCAGGGGCAGACGGAAGGCGCCATGGCAATAGGAATGAACCATTTCCAGACGATGTGGACAGTGGTATTTCCGCAGGCGCTGAGATATATTCTTCCCCAGATAAGCAACGAATTCATAGTGAATATCAAGGACACGTCCGTGATGTTTATAATAACGTTTACGGAGTTCTTCGCCGTGCACAGGTCTGTAGCAGGCGCATCATACCTCTATTTCCCGTCAGCAGTCATCGAGATGCTCGGATACCTCACCATGACGCTGATCTCCTCCTTCATACTGAGGCAGGTGGAAAAGGGAATGGCAGGAAAGAAGAATTTCGAGCTCGTCGACGCCGAAGAGAATTCCTCCGGGGAAATTGACGGCGGCACAGGTCTGAGTGAGCAGCCTGGGAACGGAGGGGCGGACTGACATGGGAGAGTCCACTATTCTCGAGGTCAGACATCTTTCCAAGATGTTCGGAAACAACACCGTCCTCAAGGACATCGACTTCGATGTCGACAAGGGGGACGTCATTTCGGTAATAGGTCCTTCAGGAGTCGGAAAGAGCACTCTCCTGAGGTGCATAAACCTGCTCGAGTACCCGACGTCGGGCGACGTCATTTACAAGGGGATCAACATTACAAAAGGCGGGATGAACCCGACGGTATACAGGTCGCATGTCGGAATGGTGTTCCAGCAGTTCAACCTGTTCAACAACATGAACGTAATTGACAACTGCATGACAGGGCAGATAAAGGTCCTCAGGAGAAACAAGGAAGAAGCCAGGCAGCACGCGATGTACTACCTGGAAAAAGTCGGGATGGCCCGCTATATAAATGCGAGGCCCTATCAGATCTCCGGGGGGCAGAAGCAGAGGGTTGCCATAGCCAGGGCTATGGCGATGGACCCGGATATCATCCTGTTCGATGAGCCTACATCGGCACTGGATCCTGAGACTGTCGGCGAAGTGCTAAGCGTAATGAAGATGCTGGCACAGGATGGAATGACAATGATGGTCGTCACGCACGAGCTCTCTTTCGCGAGGGATGTGAGCAGCAGGGTCATGTTCATGAAGGGCGGAATCTTCCTCGAGGTGGGAACCCCGGAAGAGGTGATAATGAATCCACAGAAGCAGGAGACCAGGGACTTCCTCGCAAGATTCAGGAAGGGCTGAAATTGAATTCGTACAGCCTCGGCTGATGCCGGCGGCTGTTTTTATTTACAGTTTTTTCATCGCAGCCGGGTTTAAGAAAAAAATCCGTTACAATATAATTACTTATTGTGGATTCTTTCCACAAATCAATGAAATTCAGGGAGGTAGGCTTCAGATGACATGCCGTCAGGAAAAGATTCTCGGCGGGCTTCTGTGCGGAGCCATAGGAGATTCCATGGGGGCCGCGACCGAGATAAGGACAACGGAAATGATAAAGGAAAGGTTCGGAGGGTATGTAAAGGACCTCTACGCCGCCCCCGACGACACATACGGGAAGGGTAATCCGCTGGGAAGCGTGACGGATGACTTTTCCCTCTCTTATTATTCCTGTGCGGCATGCCTGAACGGCGGGGGAAAGGTAACAAGGGAAAATGCTGTCAAGGGGCTCGAGGAGTGGATGAACCACCCGGAATATTCCAAGAATGCAGGCCCCACAACCAAGGATGCCCTCGCAAAGCTCCGCGGTGAAAAAGTGTATGAGGCACCTCTCAAATGCATAAACAACAGGGCGACGAACGGGGCCCCGATGAAGGTCGGCTTCGTGGGCCTTCTCAACGCCTGCGACCCTGACAGGGCAATAGACGATGCAATCACGCTGTGCTCCATTACGCACAACAACACGATAGCCCTTTCCGGGGCATGCGCCATAGCTTCGGCAGTTGCCGAGGCTATGAAGCCGGGTGTTTCCTACATAGAATGCGTCGAAGCAGGGATCTACGGCGCAGAAGAGGGATATAAGAGGGCACAGAAGACGGCGAAGCCTGTTGCCGGAGCCAGCGTTGCCGAAAGGATCCGCTTTGCAGTTGACATCGGGATGAGGCATCAGGGCGATTTCGACGCCGCGATGACAGAGATATCCGAGCTGATAGGCGGAGGACTTCCTGCGAATGAGGCCGTTCCGGCCGCTTTCGGGTACATCACGGCTGTCAAGGGCGATCCAATGCAGGTAATATACATGGCAGTCAACGCCGGTGACGACACCGATACGGTGGCGTGCATGGCGGGATATGTCGCCGGCACTCTCGGCGGGTACGGGAAGCTCAATCCAAGATACCTGCAGATAATAGAGAGAGTAAACGGCTTTGACCTCAGGGGCATGGCCATGAGGATCGACGAACTTCTTCCCAAGGAGGCTGAGTGATATGCTGACAAGATATGAGAGGATACTCGGCGCGATGATAGGCGATGCCGCAGGCGACGCCATGGGCTCCGCGACGGAGACCAGGCCTACGTATCTCATCAAGGAAGACATAGGGGACGGCGGATATGTGTTCGACTTCAAGAAGCCGCTTCCCGACACCCTCGCGAGCGGAATGGAGCGCGGAGCCGTGACAGACGACTTCTCCCTTTCATACCTCACCATCAAGCACATCCTGAAGGCCGGGAAGATCACGCGCGATGCATGCGTGGACGCACTCGGCGAATGGGTGAAGGACTACGACAGATATTACACGAGGCACGCCGGGCCGACAACAAGAAGCGCCGTCGCAAAGGTACTCGGTGTCGAATACAAGCCGTTCCTGGGGCAGATAGCTTCTGTGGACGGGTCCACTCTCGGCTGGAACTGCACAGCCAACGGCAAGGCAACAAACGGGGCTGCCATGAAGGCCTGGGTGGCCGGATTATTCGACGCAGGCAACATCGACAAGGCAATTGACGACGGGATAATCATCGGCAAGGTCACCCACGAGAACCCTGTTGCGCTTTCCGGGGCCGGTGCCGCGGCAGCTGCCGTCTCAGCTGCGATGGCAGGGGCGGACCTCGGGGGAATAGTGGATGCCGGGCTCTACGGCGCCAGGGAGGGCCTCAGGAGAAGCTGGGATATGTGTGCCCAGAAGTCAGCAGGCGCCAGTGTAGAGAAGAGAATTAAATTGGCAGTAGCCACGGGGATAAAGTATTCCAACGATTTTAACAGGTGCATTTCAGTCATGGCGGATGTAATAGGGACCGGCCTCAACGCAAACGAAGCCGTTCCCGCGGCTTTCGGGTTTGCCGTTGCGGCAAAGGGCGATCCGGTCAAGGCGATATACCTCGGAGTCAATGCCGGAAATGACACCGACACCATCGCAGCGCTTTCCGGCGCAATATGCGGGGCCCACACCGGGGCCGGTGCTTTCCCGGATGATTATCTGGAACTGCTCAGCAGCGTCAACGGCATGGATATCAAGGGCCTTGCGGAGAAGACAGCCGAGGCTGTTTCGTAAGATTCCGAAAACATCATCTGACTGAATACTGAATTAAATAAACAGAGGGGTGTCCTTAAATGGGAGAAAAGAAGCCCTATGTGGTGTTCCTGGGAGGAGCCTGCAGGGACAAGTACTTTGACATAGACAGCTGGCCCGATGTGGGGGACAAGTCCAACGCGTGGCACCGGGGTGATTTCTGCGGCGGCATGATAGCCAATGCAGCCTGCGTCTGTGCGGGCTATGGCATCGAGACATATTCGCTCGACATCAAAAGCAGCAGCCCGGAAAACAGGATGCTGTTCGAAGATCTCGAGAAGAACCATGTCCACACGGAGAAGACGATAATTGAGGACGGAGTGGAAGACACGTACTGCGTGATCTACAAGCTGCCCGGAGGGGAGCATACGCTGTTCGTGGTAAACGGGACAACGCATCCGGTGGACTTCACTGAAGAACAGATGGACTTCCTCAAAGGCGCAGCGTACGTGTATTCACCTCTCAACCCGCAGGCAACATTCAAGGAGCCGTGGAAGGCCATGGACGAGCTCAAGGCTGCCGGGGTCAAGTTTGTCTTTGACTGCGAGGCGTCCTATCACTTCGATGAGGCCGTCAGGACAATACCGTACGGAACGATTGTATCGTTCAACGAGTTTTCGCTCGAGGTCTTCAGCGAAGGACGGAGCTTTGACGAGTTCAAGAAATACTTGTTCGGCTGCGGCATAGAGACTATAATCCTGACTCTTGGCTCGCACGGCGCGAGGCTTGTCACTAGGGACGACGACTATGCGGTTCCGTGCTACGACGTGGAAGTCGTGGATACCACGGGGGCAGGGGACACCTTCAACTCTTCATTCACGGCCGCCAAGGTAATGGGATATCCCGACAGGAAGGCCCTCGAATTCGCAAATGCCGCCGCAAACATGTCCGTCACCGTAAACGGACCGAGAGGCGGGATAACCACCAGGGAAAAAGTGGAAAGATTCATGGCGGAACACAGAAGATGACAGCACCGGTTTGACAGCATACCATCCGGCCCTCAGACAGAAATGTCTCGGGGCCGGTTTTTTAGTGTTGACAAAAGAAATAAAAAGGATATTATTAAATCGTAAGTAATAAGTAGTAAGTAGTAAGCAACAGGCCGAGGCTGAAAGAAATGCAAAGGAGAAGATCATGGAAGAACTATCACTGACACAGAAATATGCGCTCTGCGCGGCTGACAAGAAGGGGAGGCTTTTCCCGAATATATCTGCCCGAACTGAGATATGCCTGGTAGCAGCCGCACTTCTGGACCTCGAGGATGCCGGTGCGGTATCGTTAGACGGGGACAAGGTGAGGATTGCTGGGGATCTGCCGGAGAAACTGTCATATCTCGCTCCGGTATATGAATCCTGCAGGAGGGCTGATGGAAAGAGGATTACAGAGGCGTACATGGAGCTTGGAGTCAGGAATGAAACGGAGCTCTGGGAGGCCACAGGGACAGCGCTTGCCAAAATGGGGCTCGCCGAGAGGCAGAAGGGATTTCTCGGAGGAAATTCGAGATATGTGCCGGACAGGAAAGCCGTGCAGGAGGTAGCAGAGGAAATGCGGGCGGAGCTCCTAGAAGACGGCCCTGTCACGGAAGATTCCGCAGCCCTTGCCGCGCTGCTGGATAAGTCGAACAGGCTTGACAGATATTTTTCTGACTTTGAGAGGAAAGAACTCAAAGACAAACTCAAAAAAGCGGAAGCGACAGGCATGGGAAGGAGCGCCGCAGACACGGTTAAGCTGATAGATGACTTCATAGCCGCCGTAACAGCACTTCTTGTCACGGCAATGGACGTCTAGCAGCCGGGTGATCTGCAGATGTCAAGACAGAGAACAATGGAAGCCATCCTGAACTCCGAATTCGTGACTATTGGAGAGCTTTCCAGAATCACCGGAGTCAGGTACAGCACCCTCAAATTCTACACGGAAGAGGGAATGCTGAAGTTTGAACAGGGCGGGGAAAAGCTCACGAGGCGGTACCGCAGGGAAGAGAGCGTCAGGGCCGTGGAAGAGATCGTGGCCATGAGAAAGAGCGGAATGACGGTGCCGGAAGTCAAAGAGGCTGTCCTCGGAAAAAAGAGCTGAAAAAAGGACCATGCCGCGAGGCATGGTCCTTCTCTAGGCCTTTGTCAGGCTATTGAGACGACCTTATAGTCCTTGTCCTCAACAGCCTTCCTGAGCTCGTCGTCGGATACATTCCCGGAGAGCTCTACAACGGCCTGTCCCTTTTCGTGGCTCACATCGGCGGAAGACACACCGTCTATGGCCTCAAGGGCCTTCTTGACTGTCATCTCGCAGTGTCCGCACATCATTCCTTGTATCTTGATTGTCTTTTTCATTTCAATATCTCCTTCCGGTGCCGCAGCACCAACCTGATTATTTGAACCGCTTTCCGCGGGTTCTTCAACTGAAAGCTCACCTGCTGTCTTTGCGCGGTGCCTCATCGGCCTGTCGTGCGAGGCATCCCTCATGTTGTAGAGATTGAGCCTCAGCGCGTTGAGCACCACGAAGACACTTGAGAGGCTCATCGCGAGCGCACCTAACATCGGGTTCATCGTTATCCCGAAAGGCTTTGAGAGCACGCCGGCGGCGATCGGGATGAGGAGCACATTGTAGAAGAGAGCCCAGAACAGGTTCATCTTTATTACGCTGTATGTCTTTCTCGAGAGCCTCACGGCGGCAGAAACATCGGAAAGGCGGGATTTCATCAGCACTACGTCTGCGGCGTCTATAGCGACATCCGAGCCCGCGCCAATTGCTATTCCGACATCTGCCCTTGCGAGGGCGGGTCCGTCGTTTATTCCGTCCCCGACCATTGCCGTTTTTCCGAGCTTCTGGAGTTTTCTGACTTCGGCTTCCTTGCCGTCGGGGAGGACTCCTGCCACGACTTCGTCAACGCCGGCCTGCTTTCCTATAGCGGCTGCGGTCCTCTTGTTGTCGCCGGTGAGCATGATCACACGGATGCCCATGTTCTTGAGTTCGGATATGGCCTGTGGTGAATCGGGCTTTATCGTGTCCGCCACGGCAATTATTCCAAGCACTGAACCGTCCTTCGAGAAGAAGAGCGGCGTCTTTCCTTCCATGGACAGGTCGTCTGCCGCCTTTCTGAGGTCGTCAGGGATTGTGCTTACTGAACTCATGTACTTGAGGCTGCCGCCGGAAGCGGTACTGCCTCCGAGCGTACCCCTGAGCCCGTTGCCCGGGAGTGCTTCGAAATCGCCGGGCTCCTCCGGCTTTATCCCGTTTTCCGACCCGTACTGGGCAACCGCCTTTGCGAGCGGGTGTTCGCTCTTTGACTCGAGGGAGACTGCCGTGGATACGAGCTCCTCGCGGGAAACGCCTCCGGCGGGCACGATATCGGTCACCTTCGGCTCCCCGCTTGTCACAGTCCCGGTCTTGTCAAGGGCTATAACCTGTATGTTTCCTGTTTCCTGGAGGGATTCGGCTGTCTTGAAGAGCACGCCGTTCCTGGCTCCTTTGCCGTTGCCCACCATTATCGCGACAGGTGTTGCGAGCCCCAATGCGCACGGGCAGGAAACCACAAGGACGCATATTCCGCGTGCAAGTGCAAATCCGACGCTCTCGCCGGCTATGAGCCACACTGCTATGGTGACTGCTGCAATCGCTATTACGGCAGGCACGAACACGCCGGAAATCTTGTCTGCAAGCTTCTGGGCAGGCGCTTTTGTCGACGCGGCGTCGCTCATCATTGTAATGATCTGGGAGAGGGTCGTGTCCTCACCGACTCTAGAAGCGCGGCACTTTAAGAACCCGCTGGTGTTGAGCGTGGCGCTCTGGACTTCGGAACCCGGTTCCTTGTCAACTGGAATGCTCTCGCCAGTGAGGGCGGATTCATCGACCGCGCTGGTTCCTTCCACGACAACTCCGTCAACAGGGATGTTCTCCCCCGGCCTCACCGTGAAAATGTCGCCTATTTCGACGTCGTCTATCGGGACGGTGACTTCACTGCCGTCCCTTATGACGTTTGCAGTCTTCGGGGCGAGCTTCATGAGGCTCTTGAGGGCGTCGGTAGTCCTTCCCTTGGAGAGGGACTCAAGCATTTTCCCAACCGTTATAAGCGTCAGGATCATGCCAGCGCTCTCGAAGTACATCTCGTCCATGTATGCCATGGCCGCTTCCACCCCGGAAACAGCCTGCACCTGCGACATCTTTATGAGCATCACCGTGCTGTACACAAATGCAGCCCCTGCGCCGAGGGATATGGTTGAATCCATGTTAGGGGATCCGTGAAACATGCTGCTGAATCCCGACACGAAGAACCTCTGGTTGATGACCATTATTATCCCGGCGAGAAGCATCTGTATAATGCCTATGCCGACAGGATTCCCCTCGAGAAATCCCGGGACCGGCCATCCCCACATGTGCACTCCCATGCTGAAATACATGAGAGCGAGAAGGAAGACGACCGAATATATGAGCCGCTTCCTGAGCTTCGGGGTCTCCCTGTCCTTCAGGGCATCCTCTTCTGCGGCTATCTTTGCGCTGATGCTGCCGCGGGAGGATGACTTTCCGTTGTCCCTGGGCTTTGCCCCGTATCCGGCGTCAGTGACCGCCTTTATTATGTCCTGCTGGGAAGCCGTTCCCTCCACCGCGAGGGTGTTTGTGAGCAGGCTGACTGTGCAGCTCTTGACCCCGTCAACTTTGCTGACGGCCTTTTCAACCCGCGCCTGGCATGCGGCGCAGCTCATTCCAGTTACTGTATATTGTTCCATTGATTATCTCTCTATTTCATGAGCTTCTGCAGCACCCTCACAAGCTCATCTACTTTTTCATCGTTCCCGGCTTTAATGTCATCGGCCACACAGGTCTTTATGTGCTCAGCCAGGAGCACCTTTGAAAGGCTGTTGAGGGCACAGCCCGCGGCCGAGATCTGCGTCAGTATGTCAATGCAGTACCCGTCGTTCTCGACCATCTTTTTTATTCCTCTTATCTGTCCCTCTATCCTGTTGAGCCTGTTTATGAAATCCGACTTTTCAGTCGACGGCCTTATCTTTTTTTCACAGGAGCATGACTCGGCTCCCTCAGGAATATCTCCGCTGCAGGAACAGGCCATTGTATTTTTTTCTTGTTCGCTCATATGCATCCTCCATAATACCCTGAGGGGGTATTTTTCCCATCGCATAGATTATATACCCTGCGGGGGTATATTGCAAGGGAAATGTCAAAAAAATAAAAATATC
>JBMNPE010000022.1:0-20965 GCA_050943435.1 Oscillospiraceae bacterium
GCTTGACTGGTCGCTCAGGAACTGGGGCGGGAGGCTTTCGTTCCTTGAATAGATCCTCCAGGAATCGTCCCAGATGTCAAACGGCATATTCGGGTCGATGAGGTCCATGCTGGACTCCCAGAGGGACTCGATTGTCCCGACGTCCTTCCAGTATCCGTTGAACCTGTAGGAGAACATCTTTTCACCGGCCTTGAGCATGGCGGGGATAATATCTTTTCCGAAGTCCTTTGAGCTCTTCGGGTTCTCGTTGTCTGCTATCAGGTATCTCCTCAGGTGCTCCCAGTCAAACACATAGATGCCCATGGAAGCCAGGTTGCTCTTCGGGTGCTTCGGCTTCTCCTCAAATTCATAGATCGTGCCGTCTTCCCGGGTGTTCATTATCCCGAATCTCGGGGCATCTTCCTTCGGGACCTCCAGGACCGCTATGGTGCAGGCGGCTTCGGCCTCCAGGTGGGCCTTTACCATCTTCATGTAGTCCATCTTGTAGATGTGGTCGCCGGACAGGATGACGACATTCTTGGGCTGGTACCTGTCAATGAACGGGATGTTCTGGTATATGGCATTGGCCGTGCCGAGATACCAGTCGCTTCCCTTTGAAGTCTGGTATGGCGGCAGAATGTGGACCCCGCCGTGCATCCTGTCGAGGTCCCATGGCTTGCCGTCTCCTATGTAGTCGTTGAGAATCAGGGGCTGATACTGTGTCAGCACCCCGACAGTGTCAATCCCGGAATTTACGCAGTTGCTGAGCGGGAAATCAATTATCCTGTACTTCCCGCCGAAGGGGACGGCCGGCTTGGCCAGCTTCTGCGTCAGGGCATACAGTCTGCTGCCCTGTCCACCGGCAAGTAGCATGGCAATGGTGTCTTTCATCAGAACCTCCAAGACATGTGTTTGAGTTATTTTGCGGAGCGCTTTTTGGAAGTCCTGCTCCTCGTGGACTTTTTAACCGCCTTCCGCTTTGGAATGGAGAAGTACCTCGCGGAGTTGGCGGGTATCGTCATGACCGCCGAACAATTGAAGCCATGGAAGGGCTTCTTCTGTGTCCTGTAGAACCTGGGTCCGTTGGACGCCGGGTTTTCCTCGTAATCAGTAGAATCGAGCAGGATCCTGTAGGTGCCCTCCTCGGGAAGGCCCATCCTGTAATCGGACCTCGTGACAGGGGAAAAGTTGAACACGGCCAGGACTCCGTTTCCGGCCCTGTCGTACCTCGCAAACGCGAGGATATTCTGGCTCGAGTCGTCGAGGCTTATCCATTTGAAACCGTCCCAACTGTCCTCGATCTGCCAGAATGCCGGCGTGTCCCTGTAGAACCTGTTGAGCTCCCGCATATAGTCGTGGAACCTGTTGTGGGCGGGATAGTCGAGCAGGAACCAGTCGAGCTGCTTCTTGTAATCCCACTCTATGAACTGCGCAAATTCAGTGCCCATGAACAGGAGCTTTTTCCCGGGATGGGCATACATATATCCCATGAAGGCCATGAGCCCCGAGAACTTCTGGTCGTATTCGCCGGGCATCTTGTTTATCATGGAGCACTTGCCGTGCACCACTTCGTCGTGCGAAATCGGAAGGATGTAGTTCTCTGAAAAGGCGTACATCATCGCAAATGTCAGCTTCTTCTGGTTGTCCTTCCGGAAAAACGGGTCCATGGAAAAATACTGCAGGGAGTCGTTCATCCAGCCCATGTTCCACTTGAAGTTGAATCCAAGTCCTCCGACCTCGGGCGGCTTTGTTACAAGCGGCCAGGCGGTGGATTCCTCGGCGATCATAAAGCTCCCCGGGTGGTCGGACAGCACCTTCTCGTTGAGGGTCTTGAGGAAGGCCACGGCCTCCAGGTTTTCCTTGCCGCCGTATATATTGGGCTCCCACTCGCCGTCGCGCCTGTTGTAGTCGAGGTAGAGCATGGAGGCAACAGCGTCGACCCTTATCCCGTCAACGTGGTACATATCCATCCAGAACTCCGCTGAGCTCACGAGGAAGCACTTCACCTCAGGACGCTGGTAGTCGAATACTA
The DNA here is from genome assembly GCA_050943435.1 of Oscillospiraceae bacterium. GTDB lineage: Bacteria > Bacillota > Clostridia > Oscillospirales > Ruminococcaceae > RGIG5675. The sequence goes on from JBMNPE010000022.1 coordinate 2,012, forward strand.
CAGTGCCCCATTCCTTGTGCTCTCCGCGCTTTGGATTGGGGTCCTCATAGCAGGGCTCGCCGTCGAACCTGTAGAGCCCGGACATGTCCTTCGGGAAATGGGACGGAACCCAGTCCAGGATGACTCCGATTCCGCTCTGGTGCATCCTGTCGACGAAGTACATGAAATCATACGGCGTTCCGTACCTGGAAGTCGGGGCATAATAGCCGGTCACCTGGTACCCCCAGGAGCCGTCGAACGGGAATTCCGTTATCGGCATCAGCTCCACGTGTGTGTAGCCCATGTCCTTGGCGTAGTCGGCCAGGGCGTCGGCAGCCACCCTGTAGTTGAAGGGATTGCCGTCGTCATATGTGCGCCATGAGCCAAGGTGCACTTCATATATGTTGACAGGGCTTGCGGTGAGGGAGGAAGGCCTGCCCTTCATCCATTCGGAATCGCCCCAGTCGTATCCGCCGATGTCAAAGAACTTTGTATTTGTTTCCGGCCTGGTGGCAAAGTGGAACCCGTAAGGGTCGGATTTGTATATCTTGCTTCCGTCCGCGGCCGTTATGAGGTACTTGTACTCGTCGTAGACCTGTACGTCCTTTATGGACACTTCGTAGATGCCGGCGTCGTCGACTTTTGTCATTACCCCGGATTCCTCGTTCCAGCCGTTGAAATCTCCGACAACCGAAACTGTGAGCGCATGAGGCGCCCAGACGCGGAATACCGCGGAGCCGTTGCATGACCTGTGGGCCCCGAAATACTCATACGCCTTGAAGTTCGTACCTTCGTGGAAGAGATACGCCGCCATGTTGCTCTGCTGCATTACGCACCTCGCAGTGTGGACATTTATTATTTCAATTTAATTATAGACGGGATTTCAAAAATTTGAACCGCATGCGGCAGCGACTCACTAAAAATTCGACACGGGAAGATTTGTGTCTAAAGCGGGCGGACGGGGGCTGCCCGTGCCGATTGTAATATCCTTCCCGAAAAGTATAGAATTATACAGATGCAATCTCTCATACAGATATGACGGGAGAAACCGATGAAGAAGATGCCGGTCGCCAGAATAATACTGGTGATATCCATGCTGATAATCGCTGCGCTCGCTGCCGTCGCCGTCAAGGATGCGATAGACAGGAGAAACCCCCAGTATGCCATCCCGCAGATAACGGTGACTGCGGATGCTGCTCCGGTGGGGGTGCTCACAGCACAGTACAAATGGGAGTTCATGCTGGGGGGATCGGCAGAGCTCGATGAAGGCGCTATAGAAGAGCTGTCCATCCCGGAGACAAACCTCGAGGGAGGAGAGCTGATTGTCATAGATTTCTCCGTGAAGCCTGAAAGCCTCAGGATGGAGAGGACTTCAGCTTATACGTATGATTTCTCCGATATCGATGAAACCGATCTCACCGTTCCATACGAGAGCGGGGGATATATCTACAGGATTTCCGCGGATTTCGACTACGGGAGCGTCGTGTGGTATTTCTACATCGTCGTGTGATGAATGGACAAAAGCGCACCTGAATATATAATTAAGTCAGAGTGAGAAAATATGGGCTTTTCAATGAAAGGCGGTGTCATATGTCCTACAGGGAAGAAGCCGAGCGCTGGATAGAAAATGTGTCCGAAAGCGGACTCAGGGACGAGCTCAAGGGAATACTCGACGACGAGAAGGCACTCGAGGAGCACTTCGCGGTTCCGATGCAGTTCGGGACTGCCGGGCTCAGGGGAGTCATGGGTGCAGGTCCTGCGATGATGAACGTGTACACCGTCAGGCAGGCAACCCAGGGACTGGCTGACTTCATACGGGAGAAGAAGCCGGAGGGCGGCCTTGTAGCGATCTCCTATGATTCCAGGATCAACAGCAGGCTTTTTGCAGAGGAAAGCGCGAGCGTACTTGCGGCCAACGGAGTCAGGGCCAGCATCTACTCCGAGCTGATGCCCACCCCGATGCTTTCTTTTGCCGTCAGGGATCTAAAGGCCGATGCGGGAATCATGATTACGGCCAGCCACAACCCTGCGAAGTACAACGGGTACAAGGTCTACGGGCCGGACGGCTGCCAGATGACCATTGAGGACGCGAATTCCGTCCTGGTGCACATCCGTGCCCACGACATCTTCGACGTCCGCACAATGCCGTATGACAGGGCCTGCGAAGAGGGCCTGGTCACCTACATCGGGGAAGACCTCATTGACAGGTACTTCGAGTGCGTTGAGGCGAGGTCCATACACAAGAACGCCATAAGGGAGAACGGGATTAAGCTTGTCTACTCTCCCCTGAACGGCACCGGAAACAAGCCCGTCAGAAGAATGCTCAGGGAGAAGGGGCTCACCGACATAACCGTCGTCAAGTCCCAGGAGCTCCCCGACGGAAACTTCCCGACCTGTCCGTACCCGAATCCCGAGATGATGCCTGCTCTCGCAGAGGGGCTCAAGGTGTGCGCGGAAGTGAGCCCCGACCTGTTTGTGGCTACAGACCCGGACGCCGACAGGACAGGTGTTGTAATCAAGGACGGCGAGGGGTACAGGGTCCTGACCGGAAACGAGACCGGGGTACTGCTCCTCGACTACATCTGCAGGGCCATGAAGGAGACCGGCACCATGCCCGAAAAGCCGGTTGCCGTTAGGTCGATAGTGTCGACGAGCCTTGCGGACAGGATAGCCGCCGACTACGGCGTGGAGATGAGGAAGGTCCTCACCGGGTTCAAGTTCATAGGCGAGCAGATACTGATGCTCGAGAAGGCCGGGGAAGAGGACAGGTTCATCTTCGGGTTTGAGGAGAGCATGGGTTATCTCTCCGGGAGCTATGTGCGAGACAAGGACGCAGTGCTGGCGACGATGCTCATATGCGAGGCAGCTTCGTGGTGGAAGAGCCAGGGAATGACCCTCGCCGAGGCCCTCGACGGGATATATGAAAAATACGGCTGGTACAGGAACAGGGTCGTCAGCATTTCTTTCGAAGGTGCGGATCCCTCTGCCATGCCGAACGTAATGAAATCCCTGAGGAGGGAGACTCCCGCGGCAATAGCTGGAAGGAAGCTTGAGGAATACACCGATTATCTCTCAGGAGTGGAAAATGTCCTGAAGACAGGCGAAAAGAAGCAGACCGGCCTTCCTTCATCGGATGTCCTGGAATACGGGCTGACCGGCGGGGCAAAGGTGATAATAAGGCCTTCCGGAACCGAACCAAAGATGAAGATCTACCTCACGGCCAAAGAGAGCAGCGAGGAGAAATCCGTGGAGCTTCTCGACGAGCTGGAGGCCGATTCAAGGGAACTTCTGAAGCAGTGACGGATGCACTGCCCGGCGTCAAGGCTGGCTTTGGGATTTTTTCTCTTGAACAGCCGTGTCAATCATGCTATGATTAACGCCGACGTTCCAAAAGGGGTGATCTTTCATGAAAAAGGGAATACATCCGAAGTACGAGAAGACCACAGTCACTTGTGCCTGCGGAGCAACCTTTGAGACGCGCTCTACACGCAAAGACATCCATGTCGATGTGTGTTCAAAGTGCCACCCGTTCTATACAGGAAAACAGAAGCTTGTCGATTCCGGCGGACGCGTGGACAAATTCAAGAAGCGCTACAATTTAGGTTGAACGGATTGAAAGGACGGCTTTACTGGCCGTCCTTTTCAGTCATCTGTGAAACTTATGGACAGGATATACAAGACTCCGGCAGGGAGGGGAAGCGGATACTACGAGGACAGGAAGTCCAGGTTCTATGGAGAGGCTTCCTCTGTTTCGTCGCGCCTTGAAGCCGAGGAGTTTGAAAAATCCGTCCGGGAAAAGTACAGGGAAGCGTCCCACTATGTAACTGCGTACTCGCTGAGGGACGGAACCGAATATGCCACGGACAACGGCGAGCCGTCGGGGACGGCCGGGAGGCCTGTGCTCGACTGCATCGTGAGAAGGGGGCTCACAGATGCTGCCGTAGTGGTGGTGAGGTATTTCGGAGGCACCCTGCTCGGCACGGGCGGACTTGTGAGGGCGTATTCTTCCGCTGCCTCCGCTGCCCTGGATGACGCAGGGGAGGAAACCATGGAAGAGGCGTCGAGGCTGCTCGTGGTCACTGATTACAGGTTTCTCAGGGAGATAAAGCTTGCAGCCTCGTCCTGTGCGGCCATGGTAGGAGGAGCAGACTACACTGACAGGGTGGCGCTGCAAATCACTGTGAGGACAGGCTGTGCCGGAGGATTCATATCGAGGGTGAGGGACATCACTGCAGGAAGCGCAGAGATTAAGGAGCTCGGAACCGAATTTGCCGCGTCCTCGGAATTTGATAAAAAGTGATTCCGGGTTTTTTGCCGTATATTAAATATGGAAAGGTATGCAGAGAAGCAGCAGAAGGATTCCTGGAGGCAGAGAAATTGCCGATGAATATAAGAGAAAAGAGAGAACGCATCGAGGAGGAGACACTGAGTCCGTGCGCCGCTCTCTCGAGCAGGAGCAGGGGCAGGGCCGTTCCCGAACCACAGGACCCGATGCGGACAGTATACTGCCGCGACCGGGACAGGATAGTCCACTGCAAGGCGTTCAGGAGGCTAAAGTCCAAAACCCAGGTGTTCCTCTCCCCCGAGGGGGACCACTACAGGACCAGGCTTACCCACACGCTTGAGGTTTCGCAGATAGCGAGGTCGATTTCCCGCGCGCTCTTTCTCAACGAGGACCTCACCGAGGCGATAGCCCTGGGGCACGACCTCGGCCATACCCCTTTCGGGCATGCCGGGGAGAGGGCCCTGGACAGCCTGGTTCCCGGAGGGTTCAGGCACTACGAGCAGAGCGTCCGGGTTGTATCCAAGCTGGAGGACTATCCGAAAGGCCTCAACCTCACTTATGAGACCATCGACGGCATCCTGTGCCACACGAAGGGGCGGGAGGCTTCTACGTTCGAGGGCAGGTGCGTGAGGTATGCAGACCACATAGCCTACATAAACCATGACATAGACGATTCGGAGCGCGCAGGGCTCCTCTCAGAGGACGACATACCCAAGGACATAAGGGATGTTCTCGGCAGCAGCAAGAGGAGCAGGATTACTGCGCTGATAACAGACCTTGTGGAGAATTTCGACCCTGAGAAGGGATTCTCTTATTCCGAGGAGGTCGGAGGGGCTTTTGAGGAACTCGAAAAGCTGATGTTTGAGAAGATATATCTCAACAAGTCAGGCGCCGCAAAGCTCGAGGAGCGCAAGGTGTCAGGGCTCATAAAGGGCCTCTACGACGGATATCTTGAAAATCCCGAGCTGCTTCCGGGGTTCTACGGGGACATCGCCAGAAAGGAATCCCCGGAGAGGGCGGCTGCCGACTACATATCGGGGATGAGCGACAACTTTGCAGTCCACTGCTACGAGGAAATGTTCGTCCCGAAATCCTGGAATTATTTATAAGGAGGATATAATTTGCCGCTTCCGAGCGAATTTCTTGAAGAGATTCTCGAGAGAAACGACATGGCAGAAGTCGCCGGCGGGTACACCAAGCTCCAGAGATCTGGAAAGAGGTACCGCGGGCTCTGCCCGTTTCACAACGAAAAGACTCCGAGCTTCTTCATCTTCCCCGACACGCGCTCGTTCTACTGCTTCGGGTGCGGTGCCGGAGGGGACGTCATCACGTTCATCGAGAAGGCGGAGAACCTGACATACATCGAAGCGGTCAGATTCCTTGCACAGCGCGCGGGCATGGAGATGCCCGAGGACACGGACAATAAAGTAGGCAGGCTGAGAACCAGGATCCTCGCCGCAAACAGGGAGGCTGCAAGGTTCTTCTACGCGATGCTCAACACCGACAGCGGAAGAGAGGCCAGGGGATACCTCAGGAGAAGGGGCCTCAGGGATTCCACCATAACAAGATTCGGCATCGGATATTCCCCGGATTCCTGGGATTTGCTCAGGAATGCGCTAAGGGACAAGGGATTCACGGACGACGAGATGATCGCAGCGGGACTGTGCAAGAGGAGCTCCAAGGGGAGTGTGTACGATTTTTTCAGGAACAGGGTCATGTTTCCGGTGATAGACCTTTCCGGAAATGTCGTGGCCTTTTCAGGAAGGCGCCTCAGGGAAGAGGACAGCCCGAGAAAATACGTCAACACGGGGGATACGCTTGTTTTCAAAAAGAGCAGGATACTGTTTGCGATGAACCTCGCGAAGAACTCCATTTCAAAGAACAGGGAGATAATCCTCGCGGAAGGCCAGATGGACGCGATTTCGATGCACCAGGCCGGGTTCGACAATGCCGTCGCGGCTCTCGGGACTGCTCTCACGGATGAACACATAAAGATCATGGCCAACTACGCGGACTCCGTGGTGCTTGCATACGACTCGGACGACGCGGGGAGAAAGGCCACGGCTAGGGCAATCTCGATGTTCCGGGCCTCAAACATCTCGGTAAAGGTGCTCGAGATCCCCGGCGCAAAGGATGCCGACGAATACATAAAGAAATACGGAGCCGACAGCTTCAGGCAGCTCATAGAGAGGAGCAGCGCCTCCACGGAGTATGAGCTCAGGAGGGCGGCTGCGAAGTACGACCTCGACACAGACGACGGAAAGGTGAGATACCTGAGGGAGGCCACGGACATCCTGTCGAGAACCTACTCCCCCACGGAGAGGGACATCTACGCAGGAAGGCTGTCCGAACAGCTCGGAGTGTCCAAGGACGCCATACTGAGCCAGATCGGCGGAAACGCGAAGAGGCGCGAAAGGGCCGAGAACAGGCGCCGGGAGAGGGAAATGTCCAATGTCACCGGGCAGTACGGCATTAAAAGCGGTGAGAGGAACGAGATAGGCCGGATTGTTGCCGAGAGGAGGCTTGTGGCCCTCATATTCAAAAACCCGGACAAGCTCGGGAGGGCCAGGGAAAAGCTCGGCGGCGCAGAGATCGCCGACCCGGTCATGAAGAAGATATTCGCCGCCATGGCGGAGAAGATAGACAAAGGCGGGTTCTCGGGGTTTTCATCCCTTGGGGAGGAACTCAGCGAGGAGGAGATGTCCGCTCTTGCGAGAGCGGTCGCCGACGCGGATTCATTCAATTTTGCCTCAGACGACGTCGACTACCTGTGCGAAAAGATCAGGCAGGCAGACGAGAAGCCCGGAAAGGACGAAATAGGCGAGATGGATCCCGAAAACATCAAGAACATGATTGAAAAAAACAGCGGAGGTATCTATGGCTGACAAAGAAAATGCAATCAAAATGCTCGTGGAGCAGGGGAAGGCCAAGGGGAGGCTTTCCACAAAGGACATCACGGACGCCACGGACGAGTTCGACCTCGATCCGGACCAGATGGTCAAGCTCTACGAGACCCTCGAGGAGAACAATGTGGAGGTCGTCGACGACTTTTCCGATGATTCAGACGAGAAAGCCGACGACGAAGAGGAGGGCGAGATCGAGGATATTGATGAAGCCGAGTCCTCCGACTCCGATTTCGATTCGGGCGACGGAATCGACGACCCCGTAAAGGTCTACCTCAAGGAAATAGGCAGGGTCAAGCTGCTCACGCAGGAAGAGGAGATCGAGCTCGCCAAGAGGATGGAAAACAACGACGAGGCCGCAAAGCAGCGCCTCGCGGAGGCAAACCTGAGGCTCGTCGTCAGCATAGCCAAGAGATATGTCGGCAGGGGCATGCAGTTCCTGGACCTCATCCAGGAGGGCAACCTCGGGTTAATAAAGGCAGTCGAGAAATTCGACTACAAGAAGGGCTTCAAGTTCTCCACCTACGCCACGTGGTGGATTAGACAGGCAATAACCAGGGCAATAGCCGACCAGGCGAGGACGATAAGGATTCCTGTGCACATGGTAGAGACCATCAACAAGGTCAAGAAGGTTTCGAGCCAGCTCCTGCACAAGAACGGCCATGAGCCGACTCCGGAGGAGATAGCCGCGGAGCTCAACATGCCGCCCGACAAGGTGAGGGAGATACTGAGGGTCGCCCAGGAGCCCGTTTCCCTCGAAACGCCTATAGGCGAAGAGGAGGACAGCCACCTCGGGGACTTCATTCCGGACGAGGAGGCCCCGATGCCCGCGGAGGCGGCTTCCCAGACCCTTCTGAGGGAGCAGCTCTCGGAGGTCCTGTCTACACTCACCCCGAGGGAGGAGAAGGTGCTAAGGCTGAGGTTCGGGCTCGAGGACGGGAGGCCGAGGACCCTAGAGGAAGTCGGCCGCGAGTTCAACGTCACAAGGGAGAGAATCCGCCAGATAGAGGCAAAGGCCCTGAGGAAGCTGAGACACCCGAGCAGGTCCAAGAAGCTCAGGGATTTCCTCTATTGATGAGTGCACAGGTAGGGACCGATGAGAGCTGTAATATCTGCCGTCGGACACGACAGGCCTGGAATACTTGCGTTCATAGCCACATACTGCGCCGAGCGCGGCATTAACATCACGGATGTCACCCAGAAGGTGCTGCAGGACCTCTTCACGATGATAATGACGGTTGAGATTCCGCAGGAGCTCGAGGCCGGCTTCAGCGACATTGTGAGCGACATAGAGAAAAAAGGCGATGAGCAGGGCGTGAAGATCCACCTGATGCACGAGGGGATCTTCAAAGCCATGCACACGGTCTGAGGAGCGTGAGGATGGCCCAGCAGGAAGACAAGATCCTCGAAACCATACGGATGATAGACGAGGAATGCCTCGATATCCGCACTGTCACAATGGGAATATCGCTGCTAGACTGCATCGACAGCGATATAGAGACCTCATGCAGAAAGGTCTACGAAAAAATCGTGCGCTGCGCGGGAAAGCTGGCCCCGACCTGCCGGAAGGTCAGCGCCGAATTCGGGATTCCGATAGTCAACTGCCGCGTCAGCGTGACCCCGATAGCCATCCTGGCTTCGGCTTCCGGCGGGGACCCGGTCAGGTATGCAGAGGCGCTTGACAGGGCCGCCGGAGAAATAGGGGCTGATTTCATAGGCGGATATTCCGCGCTTGTGCAGAAAGGCGCAACTCCCGGGGACGAGGCCCTGATAAGGTCCATACCCGAGGCACTTGCGTCCACGAAAGTCGTCTGCTCAAGCGTCAACGTAGGGTCGACAAAGGCCGGGATAAACATGGACGCCGTGCGGCTCATGGGCAGGATAGTCAAGGAGGCGGCAGACCTTACGGCTGACGACAGCTGCAGCGGCGCTTCCAAGCTCGTGGTATTCTGCAACGCCGTGGAGGACAATCCTTTCATGGCCGGGGCATTTCACGGGATATCGGAGCCGGACGTCGTCATCAATACCGGGGTGTCCGGGCCCGGGGCAGTGAGGGTCGCCGTAAAGAAGGCCGGGCCGGAAGCCTCCATGGACGAAATAGCCGAGACAATCAAGAGGACTGCATTCAAAGTAACGAGGATGGGACAGCTCGTGGGGATCGAAGTTTCAGAAAGGCTGGGAGTGCCGTTCGGCATAGTCGACCTGTCCCTCGCCCCGACCCCGGCGGAAGGGGACTCAGTGGCAGGCATTCTCGAGGAGATAGGCCTGGAGACGTGCGGCGGTCCGGGAACGACTGCCTGCCTCGCAATGCTGAACGACGCTGTTAAAAAGGGCGGAGTCATGGCATCGAGCTCTGTAGGCGGACTTTCCGGGGCTTTCATACCGGTTTCGGAAGACAGAGGGATGATAGAGGCCGCGGACAGAGGAGTTCTCACCATAGAAAAGCTGGAGGTCATGACAGCCGTGTGCTCTGTCGGCCTCGACATGATAATCATCCCCGGGGACACTACCCCGGAGACGATTTCCGCGATAATAGCGGACGAGGCCGCCATCGGCATGATCAACAACAAGACAACCGCCTGCAGGCTCATTCCCGCCACGGGAAAGAAGGCAGGCGACAGGCTCAGCTTCGGAGGGCTCATGGGATACGGTCCTGTCCTGCCCGTCTCCAGGGCAAAACCTGACGTGATGGTTAACCGCGGAGGAAGGATCCCATCGCCCATAAACTCCCTGAAAAACTGAGAATAAAAGCGTACACCCTGACGGGCGTTTCATAAAACGGCACTGGTTTCAGTGCCGTTTTTTTGTGAATGGTGTATGAATCGTTTAAAAATTGCTGTTGACATTGACGGACAATTGTAATATCCTTTTTTAGCATGTTCATTATTTTGGGATTGTATGCACCTCACGTGATGGACTGCCCGATTTTCCCGTTAATATGCACAAGCTGACGGGCTTTTCGGCTGAGATTATAGTACAGAAACACGAAACATTTAGAGGAGATTTGTTCAAACATGCTGAATGTTCATCCGGTAAAACTTGGGAAAAACGAACGTCAGGATTTTTCCCACATTCATGAAGTCCTCGAAATGCCGAACCTCATCGAGATCCAGAAGAAATCATACAACTGGCTTCTCACGGACGGCATCAAGGAAGTCCTGAGGGACATCGGGACAATCGAGGACTACACCGGCAATCTTGTTCTGGACTTCATAGACTACAGGCTCGACGAGAAGCCGAAGTACTCTGTGGAGGAGTGCAAGGCGAGGGACGTCACCTACAACGTCCCGCTGAGGGTCAAGGCGCGCCTGCTCAACAAGGAGACGGGCGAAATCAAGGAGCAGGAGATCTTCATGGGCTCCTTCCCGCTGATGACCGATTCCGGCACATTCGTCATAAACGGCGCAGAGAGGGTCATTGTCTCCCAGATGGTCCGCTCGCCGGGCTGCTACTACTCCATGGAGAGGGACAAATCGGGCAAGGAGCTGTTCTCCGCCCAGATGATCCCGAACAGAGGCGCATGGCTCGAATACGAGATGGATTCCAACAGCGTCATGTACGTGAGGATCGACAAGACCAGGAAGATGCCGGTCACGATATTCCTGAGGGCCCTCGGCATGGGGACCAACAAGGAAATCCTCAAGATCCTGAATGACGACGAGAAGCTCAAGGCCACCCTTGAAAAGGACCCCACGAGGTCCGAGAAGGAAGGCCTAATAGAGGTATACAAGAAGCTGCGCCCGGGCGAGCCTCCGACGGTGGAGAGCTCCAGGACCCACCTCAACAACCTGTTCTTCGACCCGAGAAGGTACGACCTCTCGAGGTTCGGACGTTATAAATACAATAAAAAGCTGTCGCTCATACCGAGAATCACGGGACACAAGCTGGCTGAGAACGTCGTCTCCCCGATAACCGGCGAGATCCTCGCAGAGGCCGGGAGCACAGTCAGCAGGGACGATGCCATCAACTTCGTGAAGAACGGCGTCGTAATGGTCACGCTCGACGTCGACGGGAACCCTGTGAAGGTCCTCTCCAACGGGACTGTCAAAATATCCGACTTCATCGATTTCGACGTCTCTGACTGCGAGATCAATGAGAAGGTATTCCTCAAGCCCCTGCTTGAAATCCTTGACGAGTGCAAGGACGAGGAGTCCATCAAGGAGCAGCTCAAGGCACGCCATGACGAGCTGATCCCGAAGCACGTGACAAAGGACGACATATTCGCCTCCATCAACTACCTGGACGGACTGTCCTACGGAATAGGAACCACTGACGACATCGACCACCTCGGCAACAGGAGGGTAAGGTCGGTCGGCGAGCTGCTCCAGAACCAGTTCAGGATAGGCTTTGCAAGGATGGAGAGGGTCATCCGCGAGAGAATGACGCTCCAGGTCCAGGAGATGGAGAACATCACCCCGCAGGCGCTGATCAATATAAGGCCTGTCGTTGCGGCAATAAAGGAGTTCTTCGGGTCCTCGCCTCTCTCCCAGTTCATGGACCAGACCAACCCGCTTGCCGAACTCACGCACAAGAGGCGTCTTTCCTCTCTCGGACCAGGAGGCCTTTCCAGAGACAGGGCCGGATTCGAGGTCAGGGACGTCCATTACAGCCATTACGGCCGCATGTGCCCGATAGAGACGCCTGAAGGCGCGAACATCGGACTTATCTCATACCTTGCCACATTCGCAAGGATAAACGAGTACGGGTTTATCGAGGCCCCGTACCGCAAGGTCGACAAGGCGACGGGCATAGTGACCGACGAGGTCGTCTACATGACGGCCGACGTCGAGGACGAGTACGTTATAGCGCAGGCCAACGAGCCGCTTGACGAGGACGGAAGGTTCGTAAGAAAGATAGTCAACATAAGGCTGCGCGACCAGATAAGGTCCGCACCCCGCGAGGAAGTCGACTACATGGACGTCTCCCCGAAGATGGTCGTGTCAGTCGCAACGGCAATGATTCCTTTCCTCGAGAACGACGACGCAAACCGTGCCCTTATGGGATCCAACATGCAGAGGCAGGCTGTCCCGCTGCTCACCTCCGAAAACCCGATAGTCGGGACCGGAATGGAATACAAGGCGGCAGTGGACTCCGGAGTCTGCGTGATATGCAAGGAATCCGGAACGGTAAAGTATGTCTCCGCCGACAAGGTCATAGTCAAGACCGACTCCGGAAGCGAGGACACATACCACATAATCAAGTTCCTGCGCTCCAACCAGGGAACCTGCATCAACCAGAGGCCCATAGTAACTGAGGGCCAGAGGGTGGAGAAGGGCGACGTCATCGCCGACGGGCCTGCCACATGCAACGGCGAGATTTCCCTCGGCAAGAACGTGCTCATAGGGTTCATGACCTGGGAAGGCTACAACTACGAGGACGCCGTGCTCATAAGCGAGAGGCTCGTGAGGGACGACACGTTCACTTCAATTCATATAGAGGAATACGAACTCGAGGCAAGGGACACCAAGCTCGGACCCGAGGAGATAACCAGGGACATTCCGAACGTCGGCGAGGACGCCCTCAAGGACCTCGATGAAAACGGAATAATCCGCATAGGCGCCGAAGTCACCGCCGGCGACATCCTTGTCGGCAAGGTGGCGCCTAAGGGCGAAACCGAGCTCACCGCCGAGGAGAGGCTCCTCAGGGCTATATTCGGCGAAAAGGCGAGGGAGACCAGGGACACTTCCCTCAGGGTTCCGCACGGGGAATACGGCATAGTCGTCGACAGGAAGATATTCACCCCTGACAACTGCGAGGAGCTAAACCCCGGAGTCAACATGGTCGTCCGCGTGTACATCGCGCAGAGGAGAAAGATCTCCGTCGGCGACAAGATGGCCGGACGCCACGGGAACAAAGGCGTTGTCTCCAGGATTCTTCCCCCGGAGGACATGCCGTTCCTGCCGGACGGAACTCCTCTCGACATAGTGCTCAATCCTCTGGGCGTTCCTTCCAGGATGAACATAGGGCAGGTGCTCGAGGTCCATCTGGGACTCGCGGCAAAGAAGCTCGGCTGGAAGATAATGACGCCTGTATTCGACGGCGCAAACGAGCAGGACATCATGGACTGCCTGGAGCTCGCCGGATACGACAAGGACGGCAAGACATGGCTCTATGACGGCAGAACGGGCGAGAGATTCGACAACCGCATCACCGTCGGGATAATGTACTACCTCAAGCTCCATCACCTTGTCGACGACAAGATCCACGCCCGCTCCACCGGACCGTATTCGCTGGTGACGCAGCAGCCTCTCGGAGGCAAGGCGCAGTTCGGCGGACAGAGATTCGGCGAGATGGAGGTCTGGGCTCTCGAGGCCTACGGCGCCGCATATACGCTGCAGGAGATCCTCACGGTCAAGTCGGACGACGTGGTCGGAAGGGTCAAGACATACGAGGCCATAGTAAAGGGACAGAACATCCCGCAGTCCGGTGTTCCTGAGTCATTCAGGGTTCTCATCAAGGAACTCCAGTCGCTCGCCCTCAACATCAGGGTTCTCGACAAGGACGGCCAGGAAATCGAGCTAAAGCAGGATCTCGACGACGACATCATAGGGCTTTCCCCGATGCAGCAGGAGCCCGAGACCAACACCCCGGATCCGTCGCTTGAGAATTACACGAGCGAGCCGGATGACTACACATCGGAAGACCCGGTCTTCGTTTCGGCCGATCAGTTCGCAGAGGAGGAAGAGAAGTCGGAAGGCTCAGGTTCCTCCAATGAGGACTCAAACGGCGGAAGCGATGAATAATAGGAGGACTTTTGTTTGATGGATCAGCCAGTATTCGATTCCATAAAGATAGGGATAGCCTCCCCGGAAAAGATCAGAGAATGGTCATACGGCGAGGTCAAAAAGCCCGAGACGATAAACTACAGGACTCTTAAGCCGGAGCGCGACGGACTGTTCTGCGAGAGAATATTCGGACCCACGAAGGACTGGGAGTGCCACTGCGGAAAATACAAGCGCATCAGGTACCGCGGGAAGATCTGCGAACGCTGCGGCGTCGAGGTCACGCGCGCAAAGGTCAGGCGCGAGAGGATGGGCCACATTGAGCTCGCCGCGCCGGTATCACACATATGGTATTTCAAGGGCATCCCGTCCAGAATTGGCCAGATGCTCGACATTTCCCCGAGAGACCTCGAAAGAGTCCTCTATTTTGCGGCATATATAGTCACAGACCCGGGATTCACTCCCCTTGCCGAGAAGCAGATACTTTCCGAGTCAGAATACCGGGAGATGCGCGAGCGCTATGAAGACGAGTTCCAGGCCGGAATGGGCGCCGAGGCAATAAGGGAGCTGCTCGCAAAGATAGACGTTGACAAGCTGTCAGAGGAGCTCCGCGCGGAAATAGACAAGACACCGGGACAGAAGAAGCTGAGGCTTCTCAAGAGGCTCGAAATCGTCGATGCCTTCCGCAAGTCCGGAAACAGGCCCGAGTGGATGATACTCACCGTAATTCCGGTCATCCCGCCAGACCTGCGCCCGATGGTGCAGCTGGACGGCGGCAGGTTCGCCACGAGCGATCTCAATGACCTGTACCGCAGGGTTATAAACAGGAACAACAGGCTCAAGAGGCTCCTCGAGCTCAACGCCCCTGACATCATCGTCAGGAACGAGAAGAGGATGCTCCAGGAGGCCGTGGATGCCCTCATAGACAACGGCCGCCGCGGACGTCCTGTGACAGGGCCCAACAACAGGGCACTCAAGTCCCTCTCCGACATGCTCAAGGGCAAGCAGGGGAGATTCAGGCAGAACCTCCTTGGAAAGAGGGTCGACTACTCCGGGCGTTCAGTCATTGTCGTAGGACCTGAGCTCAAGATGTACCAGTGCGGACTCCCGAAGGAGATGGCACTTGAGCTCTTCAAGCCCTTCGTCATGAACAGGCTCGTCGAGACGAACATCGCAAGCAACATCAAGAGCGCGAGAAAGATGGTCGAGCGCAAGAAGAACGAGGTCTGGGACGCCCTGGACGTCGTGATCAAGGACCATCCGGTGCTCCTCAACAGGGCTCCTACGCTCCACAGGCTCAGCATCCAGGCTTTCGAGCCGGTGCTGGTCGAGGGACGCGCAATAAAGCTCAATCCTCTGGCCTGCACGCCTTTCAACGCCGACTTCGACGGCGACCAGATGGCAGTGCATGTTCCTCTTTCCGTAGAGGCACAGGCAGAGGCCAGGTTCCTGATGCTGGCCTCCAACAACCTGCTCAAGCCGGCGACAGGCGCACCGGTCACGGTGCCTACCCAGGACATGGTCCTCGGATCCTACTACCTCACCAAGATCAAGGACGGCGAGAAGGGCGAGGGCAAGACATTCAGGGACTTCGACGAGGC
This sequence comes from Oscillospiraceae bacterium, assembly GCA_050943435.1. Taxonomy (GTDB): domain Bacteria; phylum Bacillota; class Clostridia; order Oscillospirales; family Ruminococcaceae; genus RGIG5675. The sequence goes on from JBMNPE010000022.1 coordinate 17,502, forward strand.
CTACATGGCCTACCAGGAGGGAGTCATCTCACTCGAGGCCAAGATCAATGTCAGGGTCACCAGGGTGATAGACGGGGTAGAGTATTCCGGAATCATACCGACCTCGATAGGAAGGCTAATATTCAACCAGCCCATCCCGCAGGACCTCGGATTCTGCGACAGGCACAATCCCGAGACGAGGCTTCTCCCCGAGATCAACTACAAGGTCGGCAAGAAGCAGCTCGGACCCATAATCGAGGCCTGCATCAACAAGCACGGCATCCAAGTCACTTCCGAGATGCTCGACAAGATCAAGGCCCAGGGCTACAAGTACTCCACCAAGAGCGGAATAACGATGTCGATAGACGACGTCATCATCCCGCCGGAAAAGAAGGAAATACTTGCCGAAGCCGAGGAAAAGGTCGAGAACATCAACAAAATCTACAACCGAGGCCTCATATCCAACGACGAGAGGTACCAGCAGGTCATCAAGACCTGGACTGAAGCCACAGAAAAGGTCTCCGAGGCGCTGATGTCCCACATGCCCGAGGACAACCCGATATTCATGATGGTCGACTCCGGGGCCCGAGGCTCCATGGACCAGATGAAGCAGCTGGCAGGAATGCGCGGACTTATAGCAAACACCTCAGGAACGGTCATCGAGATACCGATAAGGTCCAACTACAGGGAGGGCCTCAACATCCTCGAATACTTCATTTCTTCGAGGGGAGCAAGAAAGGGACTTGCAGACACGGCCCTGAGGACTGCAGACTCCGGATACCTCACGAGGAGGCTCGTCGATGTCTCCCAGGAGGTCATCATCAGGGAGTACGACTGCGGCACCGATGAAGGCGTCGACGTCAGGGAGATAAAGAACGGCAAGCAGGTCATCGAGACCTTCCGCGAGAGGATAATAGGAAGATATCCGCTGCATGACATCACCGATCCCAAGACCGGCGAGGTGCTCGCAGGCACTGACGACATGATCACCGACGAGATCGCCGACAGGATCATTGCAGCAGGCATCGACCACGCTGTCATCCGCTCGCCGCTCAACTGCCGCAGCAGGAACGGCTGCTGCGCGAAGTGCTACGGCATGAACCTCGCGAACAGGAAGCCCGTCGGGCTCGGCGAGGCCGTCGGGGTAATAGCAGCCCAGTCGATAGGCGAGCCCGGCACGCAGCTCACGATGAGGACGTTCCATACCGGCGGAATCGCATCCACCGAGGACATCACACAGGGTCTTCCGAGGGTCGAGGAGCTGTTCGAGGCGAGGAAGCCCAAGGCCAATGAGCTGGCGATCCTCACCGAGATAGCCGGGACTGCGACGATAGACGACTCCAAGAAGAACAGATATGTCATCGTAAAAGGCGAGGACGAGAACGGAGCACCTGTTGAAAAGAGCTACATGATCCCGTACGGGATTGAACTCAGGGTCAAGGACGGCGACGTCCTCGAGGCAGGCGACCCGCTGACAAACGGATCCGCCAACCCGCACGACATACTGCAGATCAAGGGCAAGCTGGCAGTCGAGGACTACCTCATTTCCGAGGTCCAGAAGGTCTACCGCATGCAGGGCGTCGACATCAACGACAAGCACATTGAGATAATCATCCGCCAGATGATGCGCAAGGACAGGATCACCGATCCGGGCAGCTCGGAGTACTTCCTCGGGGAGCTCGTGGACAAGAACGAAATCCGCGACGCAAACAAGAAGATTGCGGAGAAGGCTGCTGCCGGCGACGAAAGCCAGAAGGAAATCAAGGCGGAACCTGTGCTTCTCGGCATCACAAAGGCTTCCCTGGCAACGGACAGCTTCCTGTCTGCCGCGTCATTCCAGGAGACGACAAGGGTTCTCACGGATGCGGCCATCAAGGGCAAGAGCGACAAGCTGGTGGGGCTCAAGGAAAATGTCATTATCGGCAAGCTCATACCGGCAGGCACCGGGCTCCAGAGATTCACCGATGCCACATACGAATTCACCGACAGGCACGACAGCGGAACGGTGACTGTGGACGGGGTGTCCGTGAGCCAGTACAGCCAGGGCAACTGACGCTTGCAAACGTCTTTGTTTTACTGTATAATCCATTTTCGCTGCGTTAAGTAGCGGATGGAGCCGTCATGGCTCCTATATGGACAATTTGAGAAAGGAGGAGATCTTTTTGCCGACATTTAACCAGTTGGTACGCAAGGGCCGCGAGGTTTCAAAAGCCAAGTCAAAGTCCCCGGCGCTGCAGGTGGGATTCAATTCCCAGAAGCGCATCTACACAGAGCAGAGCTCGCCGCAGAAGCGCGGAGTCTGCACGGTTGTCAGGACAATGACCCCTAAGAAGCCGAACTCTGCACTGAGAAAAGTGGTCAGGGTGCGTCTTACGAACGACATGGAGGTCTGGGGCTATATCCCGGGCATCGGCCACAATCTGCAGGAGCACAGCGTTGTTCTTGTCAGGGGCGGACGTGTCAAGGACCTTCCTGGTGTGCGTTATCACGTAATCCGCGGCACACTCGACACTCAGGGCGTCGAGGGAAGAGGACGCGGCCGTTCCAAGTACGGAGCAAAGCGCCCCAAGAAATAATCACCAATACTGTGTTATTGCCTTAAAAAAGGTCTCCAAATGAGTTGCCTTTTTTAGGCAAACGGGAGCCGAATGGCTTTCGAGTACCTGTGAATTCAACTTTTTGAAGGAGGGAAGCAGTATGCCTAGAAGAGGTAATGTTTCCAAGAGGGACGTTCTCCCGGATCCTATATACGGGTCCAAGATGGTCACGCGCCTCATCAACACCGTCATGTACGACGGAAAGCGCGGAGTTGCCCAGAAGATCGTATACAGCGCTTTTGACATGGTGAAGGAAAAGACCGGGAACGACGCCCTCGAAATGTATGAAAAAGCTCTCGGGAATATAATGCCCGAGCTGGAGGTCAAGGCCCGCAGGGTCGGCGGCGCCACCTACCAGGTTCCTATGGAGGTAAGGCCGGCAAGGCGCGAAACGCTCGGACTTAGATGGCTCGTAGGATACGCCCGCCAGAGAAGCGAGCGCACAATGGCCGAAAGGCTCGCCGGTGAGATCACCGATGCGTGCAACGGTCTCGGAGGCGCTGTCAAGAGGCGCGACGAGACCCACAAGATGGCTGAAGCCAACAAGGCCTTTGCGCATTACCGCTATTGATCCTGGAACGAAAGAAAGAATTTTACGCCGCGCCCAATCCGCGCGGCGTATTCTAAGACTAAAAGTATGATACAGAAGGAAAGAGAACGAAAGGAGGGTTCTTATGCCCAGGGAATTTCCGCTTGAAAAAACCCGGAACATCGGCATAATGGCTCACATCGATGCCGGCAAGACGACAACGACGGAGAGAATCCTGTACTATACCGGAATAAACCATAAGATAGGAGAGGTCCACGACGGCGCAGCAACAATGGACTGGATGCCGGAGGAAAAGGAGAGGGGCATAACGATCACCTCTGCCGCCACCACTGCTCACT
>JBMNPE010000023.1:0-20926 GCA_050943435.1 Oscillospiraceae bacterium
AGGCGGTACTGAAATAGGCACGGGCCTTTACCTTTAAATGAGAACAGCTGTAAAAATCACATCCGTTATATTGATCATCGCACTTGCGGCGTGCTGCTATTTCTTCCTGCCGGAGGATCTGACTTCACACGGCATAGAGGCCTCCCAGTTTCCGGAACTCACAAAATATGAAGAGGGGACCGGCATCCTGAGGGACAGCCTCGGATATTATGAGAAGATATTGTATGATGCAGTGCTCGAAGGCCTTAAGAACTACGATGAGCAGGTCGTCGTAAGGATAAAAAACTACACATCGGAGCAGGTCTCAGAAGTCCTGCAGGACGTGATACTCGACCACCCTGAAATATTCTGGGCCGATTTAAGCGGCTTCTACTACATGACCGGTGACATGGGCGTAAAGGTGACCCTCGCATACAGTGTTGCCGAGAGCGACCTGGATTCCAGAAAGCAGTCATTTGACGAGGCCCTCAATGAACTGGTCGCAGCTGCTGACGGCAGTGAGACTCCGTACGAAAAAGTGCTTGCAGTGCACGACGCACTCCTGCAGAGCTGCGAATACGACCTGACGACTTCAGAAGACGACATACACAACGCCTACGGAGCGCTGGTAAACAGGCTCGCCGTCTGCGACGGTTATGCAGATGCGATGAAATGCGCTCTGGACAAGCTTGGAATTGAATGCAGGATAATTGCCGGGGACGCCCTCAACGGGAAAGGAGAGAGCGTCGGACATGCATGGTGCGAAGTAAAGATCGGCGGGGCATATACATTCATCGACCCTACATGGGACGACATGGATTCCGCCGGAGGCCAGAGGGCAATAGCATCGAGTGCCGCAGTCTCGCACAGGTATTTCGGACTTAGCACAGCAGAAATAGCCTTGGACCACACTTCACAGCAGGATATGTCCGGAAGTGCGGCTATTCCCGAGGGGTTCTCGATGTCCTGGTACCAGCACACGGGGTCCGAAGGGTCGTCAATAGACGATATTGCCGAGTGCGCGGCCCAGCAGCTCTTCGACAATCTCACAGAAGGCAAGAGCTGGTTCGAGGTGAGGATCACCGACAGCGACGAGTACAGCACACTCTACAAGGATGAAGGATTTTACGAGATCATAGACATAGCAAACGAAAAGCTGAGCGCCTCGGGAAGCACTGACAGCTTTTCGTATTCGGCTAGGTTCTATCTCCTCAGCGACGAGCTCGGATGCATCCTCTGCGTATGCAGTCTTGAAGGCGTTGACCTGGCCGCGTGATGCCGCTTTTTAGAATGTAAAATTTATTGACAAAAATATTTCGGTTTGGTATTATCATTTGGCACGCTGGTATAGCTCAGTTGGTAGAGCAGCTGATTTGTAATCAGCAGGTCGAAGGTTCGAGTCCGTCTACCAGCTCCAGTGAACATGGGAGATTTCCCGAGTGGTCAAAGGGGACAGACTGTAAATCTGCTGCAAGTTGCTTCGGTGGTTCGAATCCACCATCTCCCACCAACATGTTTAAAGCCCTGTGGGTTTCCACAGGGCTTTTTGTTTTGCCTCAAAGAGATTATCATATTTAGAAAAGAGATCACAGGAGAAGAGACAATGACTGTTGAGAAGGCTAAGAAAGTTTATTCTGATTACGTCAAGAAGATCAGGGCATTCGATTACTTTGAATTTCTGACCGGATGGGATTCCCAGACCGAGGCCCCGAAAAACTCGGTGAATATGGAAGCGATTGCAAAAGGCATCTTCTCAGACATGGAATACGGCCTCAGGACCGCAGCGCAGTTTAAGGAGGCGGTCAATGTACTATATGAGTCAAGAAATGAGCTCGACGACGTCCTGTCCCATGAAGTCGAGGTGCAGCACAAGAAGACAGAGCAGATGAGCAGGATACCCAGGGAGGAGTTCTTAAAATACAGCGAGCTCATGTCAAAGGGGTATTCCATCTGGCTCGAGGCAAAGACAAAGAGCGATTTTTCAATATTCGCGCCTATCCTCACGGAGATAGTGGAGTACAAGAGGAAGCTGACCGAATGGCTCGAAACTGACGACATGAAGGGCTATGACGTGCTCCTCGACATGTACGAGCCAGGCCTCACAAAGGCGGACTGCGACTTGTTCTTCGGCACGGTAAAGGACAAACTCGTCCCGCTCATAAAGCAGATATCTGAGCTGGATGACAAGACGGACTACTCGTTCGCGAGAAAGGCTTATCCAAAGGACAAACAGCGCGAATTCTGCGAGTACCTGAGGGATGTCATGTGCTTCGACAAGACGAGAGGCCTCATGATGGAGAGCGAGCATCCGTTCACCACCAACTTCGGAACGGACGACATCAGGATCACGAACCACTACTACGTCAACGACTTCACCGACGCCATATTCTCGGCGATCCATGAGACAGGGCACAGCATCTATGAGCAGCAGGTCGATCCCTCTCTCAACTGGACCCTTTCAGGCGGCGGAGCAAGCATGGCCATGCACGAAAGCCAGTCCAGATTCTACGAAAACATGATTGGGAGGAGCCTCGGATTCTGGAAGGTCCATTATCCCAAGCTCCAGTATGTCTTCCCGGAGCAGCTGGAGGACGTGAGCCTCGAGCTCTTCATGAAATACATAAACAGGTCGGAGATATCGTTTATTAGGACCCAGGCCGACGAACTCACATATCCACTTCATGTGATGGTCAGGTACGACGTGGAGAAAGCACTGATAGAGGACGGATATCCAGTCGAAAAGCTGCCTGAGCTGTGGAACCGGAAGTTCGAGGAGTATTTCGGCGTTGTCCCGCCGGACGACAGGCGCGGAGTGCTGCAGGACGCCCACTGGTCTTACGGGGACTTCGGATATTTCCCGACATATGCCCTCGGGTCTGCCTATGCAGCGCAGTTCTATCACGAAATGACCTCTGAATTCGATGTGGACGGGTCTCTCGCAGACGGAACGACAGCCAGGATCAACAGCTGGCTCAAGGAAAAGATCCACAAATTCGGTGCGTCAAAGTATCCCAAGGACATCATCAGATACGCCACCGGAGAGGATTTCGACCCGCACTACTACACTGATTATCTTGTGGACAAATACAGCAGGGTGTACGGACTCGGTGAATGACCAGTCCTATTGTTCGGACACCTGATCGGGAAGCCGCCGCCGAGGGATCGAATGCTGGAAAAGCCTTAACTATATATTTAAAAAGATCTTACATATACGGCTTATCATAGCAGGAGCATCCGCCGTGTAATGCGGCGTACATTGAAACAGGAGCATTATTGATGAAGATAGTATTTCTAGGGGCAACACATGAGGTAACCGGCAGCTGCACGTATGTCGAGGCGGCGGGAAAAAAGTTCATCGTCGACTGCGGCATGGAGCAGGGCAGGGACACCTTCCTCAACCAGACGATTCCCGTCGATGCGGGACAGATTGACTTCGTACTTCTCACACATGCACACATAGACCACAGCGGGAATCTGCCGCTCCTGGTGAAAAACGGCTTTTCGGGACCGATTTACGCGACTGACGTCACCTGCAAGCTCAGCAGGATAATGCTCGCCGACTGCGCGCATATCCAGGAGAGCGAGGCCGAATACCAGAACAGGAAGGGCAAAAGGGCCGGCAGGGACCAGATCGAGCCAATCTATACCCTCGATGACGCAATGCAGGCCGTTTCCCAGATGAAGCCATGCTCATACGGGCAGAAGGTGAGCCCGGCAGAGGGAATAGAGATACGGTTCACGGATATCGGCCATCTCCTCGGATCCGCATGCATAGAAGTATGGATGACTGAAAACGGGAAAACCAGAAAGATGGTATTTTCCGGGGATATCGGAAATGTAAACCAGCCGATAATAAGGGACCCGAGCACCGTGGAGGACGCCGATTACCTGCTGATTGAGTCAACATACGGCAACAGGCTGCACGAGCAGAACGACGGGGACCACGTGACTGCGCTGGCAGAAATGATCCAGCGGACCCTCGACAGGGGCGGGAATGTGGTTATCCCGTCCTTCGCAGTGGGCAGGACACAGGAGATGCTGTATTTCATCCGCGAGATAAAGAACAGGGGACTCGTCAAGGGCCACGACGGATTCAGGGTCGTGGTGGACAGCCCGCTTGCGGCCGAGGCAACAAAGATATTCCAGGGCTGCGACGTGTCATACCTCGATGAAGAGGCAGCTGAACTCATAGAGAAAGGTATAAATCCCCTCGTTTTTGACGGGCTCGAGCTCTCAGAGACGGTGGAAGATTCCAAGGCTCTCAACAAGGACCCGGAGCCCAAAGTGATAATTTCTGCGTCTGGAATGTGCACTGCAGGCAGGATACGCCACCATCTCAAACACAATCTGTGGAGACCCGAATGCCTCATTGCCTTTGTGGGATACCAGGCGGAGGGGACTCTTGGGAGAATGCTGTACGATGGTGCAGACATGGTGAGGCTTTTCGGCGAGGAGATAGCAGTCAGGGCTGAGATAGCGCTCCTTCCCGGCATGTCCGGACATGCGGACAGGGATGGCCTTGTGAAATGGGCGAAGGGATTCAAAAAGCCTCCCATACAGACTTTTGTAAACCACGGCGACGATGAGTCATGCACTCAGTTTGCCGAGACCCTCAAGACTGAATGCGGATTTGATGCGATGGCGCCTCACAGTGGAACTGAATACGACCTCGCCGCCGGAGAATTTATAAAGCTCACGGACGGGGCCCCGATCAAGAAAGAGGCGGCATCAGAGGAGCCCGCTGCCAAGAAGAGGGAAGCCGGCAGCGACGCTTACAGGGAATTCCTCGAGGCATTGGAAAAACTCAATACTGCAGCAAGGAAGAATTCCGGAACAGCAAACAGAATTCTCAGAAATTGTACAAGCAGTATTAACAAGATATTAAAAGACTTACAGTAATTAATAAGGCGGGCAGCCCAGGAAATATTCCTGGTTGTACGCCATATTACTGTATATTAGTCAGAGAAATATACTATTTGTAAATAACATTATTCTCTCTCAGGAACCCGTGCTGCTGCCGATTGAATCGATGACTGAGCGTATGGAGGAGCAGTAGACCTTGAGATCGGAACCGGGCCCGTGAAAGTCAGGCGGATCCGGTAGAAATGCCCTGTGCTTAGTGCCGGGGTATATGTCTTCGAAACTTTCAGTGCCTATCCTGTAGGTTATCCCGTTCACGGTGAATATCTGTGAAAAGGGGTCGCAGCATGATATTGCGTCATAGAGGCCGACTGTCTGCTTTTCGAGTACTTCTCTGCCTTTCTGAAGTGAGCATTCGACGACGCATTCCTCAGGTTTTATCCAGCAGATAATATGCCTCTGTGCCACGGCGCTTCTCCCTGCTGCTTTCTGGGCAGTGATAAGAAGCAGAGAAACAATCAGCAAAAGGATAAGAAGAGCCAGGTCGTAAAGAATGAAGATCCAGACTGGAGCTCCTGATCCCATTCCTATAGAAGCCAGAAACTCGGAGAAGGCATCGATCTTTATAAGGCCGCCCGCAGCCAGGTATTTGAAGACAGTGAACACGACAAAGACTGCCGCAGCCATCATAAGCAGGGACACGGCGTATCTCTGGATCATAGTCCCCCAGGTCCTGTAGAGGGAGACCTCCTCCCGGTTCATGCGGACAGGGAAATCGAATTCAGAGATCTTTCTGTCATCTGCCATGACTAGATCATTCTCCTGATGAGCCTTCCGCTCATCCATGAGGTGACGTTTTCAAAAGCCATGTCGGCCCTTCTGTCTATCGATTCCACCGTATCAAATCCCACGTGTGGAGTGCAGATCACTCCAGGTGCACCGATAAGCGGATGGTCGGGGCTGAGGGGCGGGTCTGAGTCGTACACATCGATCCCGGCCTTTATTTTCCCGGCTCTGAGTGCTTCCGCGAGTGCGACGGTGTCGACCACCGGCCCTCTCGAGGTATTGATCAGGATGGCTCCGGGCTTCATGAGGGAAATCTCCCTGCTGCCTATGAGCCCCTTTGTGTCGGGTGTCAGTGGAACGTGGAGAGAAACTATGTCGGAATTTGACATGACCTCATCAAGGGACACGTATTCCACTCCCAAAAATTCTGCTTCCGGCCTCACAGACCTGCTGTAGGCAAGTACACTGCATCTGAAATCCCGGAAGAGCGCTGCCGCCCTGAGTCCTATGGCCCCAGTTCCAACGATTCCCACTGTCTTCCCGGACAGCTCATTTCCGCGGAGACCGCCTTTCCCGCGGCAGGACATAACGGACTCATGGCACTCGACGACGTTCCTTAAACATCCTATTGCAAGGCCCACGGCAAGTTCAGCCACCGCGTCGGTGCAGTAGCCTCCCGTATTTGAAACATGTATTCCAGCTTCCACGCAGGCTCCGGTGTCGACGTGGTCTATCCCCACAAATGCGACTGAAATGAATTTGAGCCTGCTGCATGCCCTGATGACGGCTCCGGGAAGAGGATGGTTGGCGATTATAACAGCGTCGGCATCCTTCGCCCTCGATATCAGTTCATCCTGATCCAGAGAGAAAGAATCATAGGCCCTGAAATCATGGCCTGCAGAAATGAGGGGTTCAGAAAGCTTCCTGAGCTTTTCTTCAGAAATGCCGAGAGGCTCCATCAATACGATATTCATTCAATGCACCCGCGCGGAAAGCGCCTGCAGATTCCGGAAATCAGTACCTCCCGATCGGAGGCTTTACGGAATCGGGCAGAGGACAGACATATTTCCCTCCGCTTTTGTTAATATATTCCTCGCGAGCCTTCTTTATCAAGTCCGGACGCGCCATGGTCCTTATGCAGGAGAGTGCGATCGCCTCTCCGGCGCGCAGGAGCCCTTTGTGTCCGATAGAGCTGCCGGCCTGTCCAGCCATCTGCCATGTATGGCCGATGTTGCCGAGGCAGCATGTGGCTACATGCAGTTCCGCGGTTGGTGCTGCATATCCCACGTCTCCTACATCTGATGAGCCTCCCACTGCTTTCCCAGAAGACTGATCATACGGCACAACCCCTGTGTGGAGAGGCCTGCTCAAGAGCTCGTCCGTTTTATCGGACCCGAATTCGTCAGAGATCGCCTTTTTTATTCCTTCCAGCTGCATTTCCCCATAAGACTTGAGAAATGCTGATGCCAGGGCATAGTCGGAATCGTCCCAGTCCGGGGCACCGAGCTCCTCGAGGCACCCGCTGGCGATGGACGCCAGGACGGAATTGTTGGAAAAATCGGAAAAGGCCATTGTGATCTCGTATGTTAAGGTCGTCTCCGTCATCATAGCCGCGCCTTTTGCAACCTTGACAACGCGTTCGAACAGGGCCTTTACATCCTTCACAGTTGATGCCCTCACCTCGTATTTGACCGTGGCATGGTCGGGGACGACATTCGGGAATGTCCCGCCGGCATCGGAATATGCATAATGTATTCTCTGTCCGTCCGGTATGTGCTCCCTCAGGTAGTTGCACCCGACGCTCATGAGCTCCACGGCGTCCAAGGCGCTTCTCCCGAGCCACGGGCTTCCTCCGGCGTGCGCTGCAATGCCCTTGAAGCGGAAGTTCGCCCCCATAATCGCCGTCGAGGAATCAGCTGAAACATCGTTGAGACTAGAGGGATGCCACGTGTAGCAGAAATCGCAACTGTTGAAAAGGCCGGCCCTTGCCATAAACTGCTTTGACCCGGCGCCTTCCTCGGCAGGGCATCCGAAATAAATGACGGTGCCATCGAGGCTGTTTGACTTGAGATAATCCTTGACGGCCACCGCGGCAGCAAGCGATCCGGTCCCGAGGCAGCAGTGTCCGCATCCGTGGCCCGGTCCGTCCTTCTTAACAGGCCTGTGCTCCGGCACTCCCGCCTCCTGGCTCAGCCCCGGCAGGGCGTCAAATTCGCCGAGTATGCCCATCACCGGCCTGCCGCTGCCGTATGTCCCGGAAAAGCACGTGGGGATGCCTGCAAGCCCGCGCTTCACGCTGAATCCCTCCCGCTCCAGTATCCCGCAGAGCAGGTCAGCAGATTTGAACTCCTCATAAGAAAGTTCGGCGAATCCATATATGCTGTCATTCGCCGAAATGAATTCATCTTTCTTCTTCTCGATGTCCGATTTTACGAACTCAATATCAGTCACCTGTCAATCCTCCTACAGCACCTTGCTGAGAAACTCTGCAGTCCTCGGATTTTCCGGACTGCTGAAGATCTTCTCAGGAGTGCCCTCTTCTACAATCATGCCTTCGTCTATGAACATGACCTTGTCGCTCACCATTTTAGCAAAGCTCATCTCATGTGTGACTATAAACGTCGTCATTCCTGCGTCAGAGAGCCCGCGGATGACCTCGAGGACCTCCTTGACCATCTCCGGGTCGAGAGCGCTTGTCGGCTCGTCATACAGCATTATTTCAGGCTCCATGGCGAGAGCCCTTATTATGGCAAGCCTCTGCTTCTGGCCGCCGGAAAGCCTCGTCGGGTATTCGTCGCGCTTGTCGAGCATCCCGACCCTTGAAAGGAGCTTTTCCGCGTTTTCCTCCGCAGCCTCCTTAGGGATCTTCTTCTCGAGCATAGGGGCAAGGGTTATGTTGTCTATGACCCTGAGGTGCGGGAACACATTGAAGTGCTGGAAGACCATTCCGATCTTCTGCCTGTAGGAGCAGATTTCCTTCTTGCTCCTCTTTCCCGTGACCTCGGTTCCCTTGAAGTAGATCTTTCCGGAATCCGGGGTTTCCAGGAGGTTGAGGCAGCGCAGGAATGTGCTCTTCCCGCCGCCGCTGGGGCCTATTATCGAGATGGTCTCTCCTTCGTGGATCACTGCGTCTATTCCCTTGAGGACCTGAAGGCTTCCGAAGGACTTCCTTAGTCCTTCCACCCTGAGCATTTCCGCCGGTCTGGATTCACCTGTCATTTGCCTTTAGCCTCTTTTCAAACAGCGCCATGCACCTCGTAAGCACAAATGTGACGACGAGATAGATGAGCCCGGATATAACGAGCGACGGTATTGCCAGGAATGTGGTCGACTGGACCGTCTTATACGCGGTCGTGAGCTCGTTGATGAAGAACACAGACGCGAGTGAAGTCATCTTGATCATGTTTATGAATTCGTTTCCGAGGGCCGGAAGTATATTCTTCACAGCCTGGGGGAGAATGATCCTGAAGAATGTGTGCGTCCCGGTGAGACCGAGGCTCATACCGGCCTCCTGCTGACCCAGGTCAACTGCCTGGATGCCTGCCCTGATTATTTCACAGACATAGGCGCTCGCGTTGACTACCAGGGCAACGAGAATGCTCTCCGTGTCCGTCAGGTTGATTGCCGTGAGCCTCGGCAGCACGAGCCAGAAGAAGTATATCTGGAGGAGCACAGGAGTGCCGCGAATTATCTCCAGATATATGTTGACCAGTATATGGAATATTTTGAATTTCGAGAGCTTGAGTGTCGCGAGGAGGGTCCCCAGCACTGTTGCAAGGAGCACTGTTACTGCGGACAGCCACAGAGTGCCCAGGAGGCCTCTCCAGTACACGTAGGAATACTTTTCCCAGATTGATGCTATCTGTTCCAGCATGATACTGCCAGCCTATCCTGTCAGGCCGTGACTCCGAGCTCTTTTGCGTAGGCTTTATATTCTTCCACCCATTCGGCATACTGTCCGCTTTCGAGCAGTTCGTCGATGCAGGTGTTGACGAAGTCAATGAGCTCTGTCTCGCCTTTCTGCGCTCCGACCCTTGTCCCGTCGTATTCCTCGGGAACCGAGAACTCGAAGTCTGGGACTATTGCAAGTCCGCAGTCCGGATTCGCCTCGATATACAGCTGTGCATGTGCAATTGACGCACATGCGGCATCTGCCTTCCCCTCGGTGACTGCGAGGTATGCGTCAGGCGTCGATGAAACGCGCTTGAATTCCTTGTATTCAGTGATGTACTGCTCGGTGAGCATTTCCTGCATGGATCCGCTCTGCGCAATAACTATCTTGTCGGCAAGGCTCTCCGGCCCGGTTATCGTGCCGAGGTCCTCTTCCCTGATGACTAGTCCGTATCCAAGATCGTCCTCAGAAAAATAATATCCCTTTGAGAGCTCCATTGATTCGGCCCGTGCCGGGGTATAGGCAAGTGCCGAGATAGCGAGATCGTATTTTCCCTCTGCGACGCTCGAGAGGACTGCGCCGAACTCGAGCGGAACTATCTGAAGTTCGACCCCGAGCTTGTCAGCTATGTATTTCGCAAATTCTATATCAGACCCGACGTACTGGTCCTGGCCTGTCTTCGATGAGTCTATGAACTCGTTAGGTGCAAAATAAGGTTCCGTTGCGACAGTTATGTAGCCCCTTGCCTTAATTTCCTCCAGCCTGTTTGCGTAACCAGATGAACCCGAATTGGTCTCAGAGTGAACGGAACCGCACCCGCTCAGCATAATGACGGCTGCAAGCAGAGCTGCAGTGACTGCTAATAGTTTTTTTACGACGATCTTTTTCATGTTCCGCTCCCTCCTTCGGCTGAAATTTTTACGGAATCTGCTTTGTGAATGAATTGTACTGCACTTGGAATTTTGTGTCAACGTGCTAACATGCTAAAGTGCTAACACATAAAAGCGCATTATTTATAAAAAATGCACAGAAACTGCGGGAATACTGAATGGACATGCGTCGTGTATAATTAAATCAATAGGAGAGAATATTAATTAATAATATTCGGAGGAACTTATATGAAAGGATATTTTGAGGGGCTCGGGAAGCTCGGATTCGGACTCATGAGGCTTCCAAGGCTTGAGGACGGAAGCATAGATGTGGAGCAGACCAAGAAGATGACTGACCTGTTCCTGGACGCGGGAATGAATTACTTCGACACCGCATTTGTGTATGAGGGATCCGAGGATGCCTGCAGGCAGGCGCTGGTGGACAGGTACCCGAGGGACAGGTATTTTCTCGCTACAAAGCTCAATGCGTGGATGATGTGCAATGATGCCGAGAGCGCCAAGCAGCAGTTCTTCAAGAGCCTTGAGAGGACAGGAGCCGGATACTTCGACTCCTATCTCCTGCATGCACTTAAGAGGGAGAATATCGAGCGCTACGACGAGTACGGCATATGGGATTTCGTAAAGGAACAGAAGGAGAAGGGGCTCATAAGGCACCTGGGATTCTCATTCCACGGCGATCCCGAGATGCTCGAAGGACTTCTACAGAAGCATCCTGAAGTAGAGTTTGTCCAGCTGCAGCTCAACTATGCCGACTGGGAGAGCCCGTCCGTCACCTCCAGAAGGAACTACGAGGTCTGCAGGAAGTACGGGAAATACGTGGTCGTGATGGAGCCGGTAAAGGGCGGACTGCTCGCAAATCCGCCGGAGCCGGTCAGGAAGCTGTTTAAGGAAGCCGAGCCGGATATGTCATGTGCTTCATGGGCAATCAGGTTCGCAGCCTCCCTCGAGGGAGTGGCGGTTGTGCTGTCCGGAATGTCCAAAATCGATCAGATGAAGGACAACCTCTCCTATATGAAGGACTTCAAGCCGCTCGACGAAAAGGAAAAGGCTGTCATCGCCAAGGCCCAGGAAGAGATGGGAAAGATCTTCCAGATCCCGTGCACCGGCTGCCATTACTGCACGCCAGGATGCCCGGTGGGAATGCCGATACCCGACATCTTCGCAGCAATGAACAAAAAGCTGCTCTTCGGAAACGACGAGGATGCAAAGAGAAGCTACAGGATGTCTACAGAAGGAAAGTCAAAGGCTTCCGACTGCCTGCAGTGCGGACAGTGCGAGAACGCCTGCCCGCAGCATCTCACAATAATAGAGTATCTCAAGCAGTGTGCTGCAGCTCTTGAATAACTGCAGCATCCATAGAAAAAGCCCAGCCTTTAAGGCTGGGCTTTAGTTCTATCCAGGGTGTTTCGGATCAGGCAGTGTACTCTACTCCGTTGACATAGAGCGTGTATCCGTTGAGATCGATTGTCCCGTCAACGACGTCGAGGCTCGTGATGTAGCTGTCTCCGGTGAGAGTCCAAACGGAACCTCCGTCGAGCGTCACAGTGACGTCGCCTTCCTGGCCGTCGGTGTTGATGGCACCGGTGAAGCTGGACCCGTCGCTGAGATTGAGGATGAGGGATGAGATGCTGTCGATGTACATGTCTCCCTCGATGACCTGGTCGGATGCATTGAGCGTGACATCTCCGCCGTTGGATCCGCTGTTGCCCCATCCTGCCGCGGAAATTGTGAGGAAGTTCCCGTCAGCTCCTGTGAACGTCACATTGGTGAGATTGATTGTCGCTGTAGTGTTGGTCACGAAGAACATGTCTCCGTTGAGATTTGTGAATGTCCCGCCGTTCATTGTGAAGGTCGCTTCGCCTTCCGCTGCATCTCCGGACATGGACTGGTAGATCATTACAGCCTTGTAGAGGTCCGAATTGTCGCTGTTGAGCTCTGTGTTGTTTGCTGTAACTGTGCAGTCGATGAGCTCTACGGAGTTGCTTCCTTCCACTACCACACCTTCAGACCCGTCTGAAGTGAGAGTGGCCCCGGTTACCGTGATGTCTGCAGTGGAATAAATGACGGGGGAGCCTACGCCGTAGGTGCTGTATGAGCCGCCGGTCACATTGACTGTTCCGCCGCCCCTGTCAGAGCGGATTGCCGCAGATGAATTTCCGTAGGTCACCACTGTCAGGTTGGTCGCGATTGTGGTGCCGCCTCCTGTCGTCATGAGCCCGCCGGAATTGTTGCCCGTCGTCTCAATGTAGGAATCCGAGATGTTGACGGTTGTGCCTTCCCCGTAGCTGAAGACTGCGTTGGCATGAGATCCGTCCGTCTCGATGACAGCCTCGGATATTGTGAGTGTTGCCCCGTTCTGGGCTATAATGGCTGCATTGTCGCCGTAGAAGTCGGCGTCTTCACTGGAAGAATCTCCGGTCTTCGTGACGGAGATGTTGGAATACTCGGCATCAGTGCCGTCGGCATCTATTGCATGCTCTCCGTCTGCCGTGGACGAATAGGTCTCGCTGACAGTGATGGAATCCTTAGTGACAAATGATGTTGTAGTGTCGCTGGAGGACGTTTCCTCGGAGGTATCCGTCGTCACAGAGGAAGATTCCGCAGTAGATTCCACTGACGTGGATGTGCTTTCTCCTGATGTTCCGCATCCTGCAGCCATAATCGCAATTGCGGCTGCCAGGATCAGTGCAGTGATTTTCTTCTTCAATTTGTGCCACCTCTTTTTTTGTTGCGCTTTTTCATGCGCTGCTGTTCCTTTCTGATGAGCGTATGATAGAACACTGCCCTTAAATCTTGCTTAAAAAAATCAGGCCCCGGAATTTTTTTCGCGGGGTCCTGGTTTTATCATGTCCTGAAGTGTCAGATAATCACTTTTTCAAAATCGGATGCCGGGTGCTTGCAGATTGGACAGATGAAGTCCGCAGGCAGTTCCTCACCTTCATAAATGTACCCGCATATCCTGCAGCGCCAGACGACCCTGCCCCTCTTGCCTTCGGCAGGCGGCTGCGGCTTCGGCTTTATGCTGCTCTGATAGTATTCGTAAGTGGCGGATGGTGTGGAGCTCAGAACCTGCATATCTGTGACGCCAGCTATAAACAGGGTGTGGCTTCCAAGGTCGATCTCCTTCTCGATGTCGGCCGAAATGAACGCATTGGTTCCCTTGGTGATATAAAGAAGGCCGTTCTCAGACCTGCTGCAGTCGGTATATCTGGCGAATTTATCGACATCGCGTCCTGACTGGAACCCGAAGTGCTTGAAGAGCTCAAAATCGGCATCCGTGCTTATTACGGATACGTTGAACTTTCCAGCTTCGTGCATCATGTCGTGGGTGAAGTTCATCTTGTTCACGGCAAGGGCGATGCGGTTTGGTTCAGAAGTCACCTGTATTGCGGTGTTTGTGATGCATCCGTTGTCCCTCTCACCTGACTTTGAGGTCAGGACAAAGAGCCCGTATGAGAGCTTGTACATTGCTTTTTTATCCATAGCTTTGTTCCTCCTTTCGGAGCAGATTGGATTAATTGGTAATTATATATTTCTGGAGAGCTCCAGTGTGCTCACCATCCAGTCGACGTATTTCTTCCTGTCGGCGTGAAGGGCTACTCTGCAGTTCGGCGGAAGTGCATCGAGCCTTCCGTTTACGGCGGGCATGTCAAAGATGGTCATTCCGTATGCAGCGTCGCCGCCGCAGTCGATCCGGCAGTGGGCGGGAACGCAGTCGATCAGGACAGTGGGATCGCAGAGTGCCGCAACCGTCAGGGGATCGTGCACCGGCGCCGCATTGTCCTCCTTGACTTTCTGCCACGTGGAATATCCCTTGATGCGCTGCCTGGTGAGATCGGCGACGAGCTTTGCCGCAGGAGTTCCTATGTCGTCTATCCTCTGGGCGTCGTCCATTGTAAGGTAGGCGTCATGGGTCGCATCGAGCGGTACAAAGGTGAATTTTTCGAATCCCGCGCACATCACAACCTGTGCTGCTTCCGGATCCATCCAGACATTCATCTCTCCGACGGCAGTCTTGTTTCCAATCAGATATCCGCCTCCCATGAACATGACTTCCTTGACCTTTGAGACGATCCTCGGCTCTATGGCCACTGCATGAGCTATGTTGGTGAGAGGGGCGAGTGGGATGAGCGTGACAGAATGGTCGGGCTGCTTCATGAGGGTCTCGACGAGCCATATGGCTGCAGGAGTGTCCTGCTCCTTTATTGAGGCCTTCGGGAGCTGGTCTATGAAGTCCCCGTGCACTCCGGCGTTGTTCGCAGGGCCGGTGCCGTGCCTTCTCGGGTATCCGGGCCGCCTTCCGAGCATCGTTGAGACAAGGGGATATGCGCATCCCCTGTAAACAGGGTATTTGTTGCCCATGAACTCCACGACCCTCAGTGTATTTTCAGTCGTGTAGTCGACGCACCTGTTTCCGTTGACGGTGGTGATTCCGAGGATCTCGAATTCGGGACGGAGCATGCATGTAATTAGTGCAACGGTATCATCCGAACCTGTGTCGCAGTCGATGATTACTTTTCTCTTGTCTGACATTTGACAGCCCTCCTAGACGGCATTATTCCGCAGGTGAAATCAAGGCCCGCGGCAAGTTGATTAATGATCTCGGGACGGCTGTGCAGCCGTCCGGAAACAATTATATCCTGCAATATTGGAAAACAAAACCGAGCTGTTTTTTCAGTCAAGCAGCATGGCAGAATATTTCCTGTAATAGACGCCGAGGCGGCCGACATATCCGGGTTTCCACGGCTTATTCCTGCCTACGTAGTGGATTATCCTTGTGTTGCTGTCGACCCAGTCCAGAGAGCGCCTGAAGGCCATCTGCTCCTTGCCGGGAGCCAGCATTCTTTCAGTCATGTTGTATATGAACGGGTCAAGAGCAAAAATGTGGCTTCCGTAGAGCGCACTGAGAATGTCCTGATCGGGCAGGTTCATCCTGTACCTGTGGGTGTTGATGAATCTCTGGACGTCAGAGGGGTCTATGTTCTCCCTCATCTTCTGAAGGTCCATCAGCATGACTCCTGTGTTTATGTATGGCCCTTCCAGGTCTGAAGTGAGCCTTATTGAATTGACGGCTTTCCCGAATTCCCTGACGTGGCTTGCCGCGGCGAACCAGCTGTCCCCCAGGTCCATTGTCCACAGCTCAGACAGGTCCCTTAGGATTATTGTGTCGGGATCAAGGTACAGGACCCTTTTTAGATCCACAGGCAGATATCTTCCGGCATATATCCTGTCGTAAATTTCAATGGGATACCTGGCAGACGTGGGGGCATCCTCTACCTCGGGTTCTGTGATCGGCACGGGGAATATCTCTATCCCGTCCCCATCGAGCAGCGAGGAGATGCGGCCGATATCTTCAGGGATGAGGCTTCTGTGGAGAATATAGAGCTTCAGCGCTTCATCCTGATTTGAGCAGCGCAGGCTCTTGAGCATGACGCAGAGCTGCCTCACGTAATTCCCGTCGATGGTGACAAGGATGTTCATCTATTTTCCCCCAGTATTTTTATACATACATTTTACTAATTATATGAGATTTGAGAATCAAAAAGGGGAAAAACAGAAAAAAATAAAAGGACCGCAGCACCTTGCCGCAGTCCCTTCATGTTCTTTGTCTGGAATCAGTCGTCGAACAGCGTGAAGCTTCCGGTCTCTGTCCCGTTGACAACATAGTAGCCTTTGTTCTCTTCAGGCTTTACATATATCTCGAGCTTCTTGATCCCGCTGACACCTTTACCGGATGCCTTGTATGCTTCTACGGCCTTCTTTTTGATGCCGCAGGTGCAGATTTCCTTTGACGCATACTGAATTTTGATCGTTGTCTCGAATTCCTTAGCCTTCGGAGAAGATTTTACTGTGGCTGCTTTTGCGGCGGCCGGAGCAACAGTCTTCTTTGCTTCAACAGCAGCCGTTTTGGGACTCTTTTTGTTAGCCATAATAACACCCTCCTTGCTCAGATGATTGTAAAATACAACAATCCGGGTGGATTTGCAAGCTTTTTAACCAAAATTTAGGGCTAATTTTCGGTATCATGCAGAAAATTAGGTCTGGAATAATGAAGTCGCCATAGACGCTGTTTTTCGAATAGAATTAATTGGGGCAGATGACAGCCCGTTTCCATTGATTTTAGACACCGCGGGAGATCTCAAAAAATGAAAAAATATACAAAAATAGCAGCAACAGTCCTCGCTGTGCTGACAGCTGTGATGATGTTCGCGTCGTGTTCGTCTTCCGCGGGCATTGGATATTCCCTCCCGGACAAGGACCAGTCGAGATACTCGGACCTGTACGGCTCAAGGATCTTCTACGACACCTGCATCCTGTCCATGGCAAATGAACATGCAGACGCATCTTATGAAACAGATTTCAACATTGCCGTGAACCTCGACTGGATGAACGGCGTTGAGATACCGGAAGGATACTCCTCCTATGACGAATTCATCGAGAGGCAGTTCGAAGTAAGCGACCAGATAACTGCACTACTGGCAGACACTTCACAGGCATCCGATTCTTCTGCACAGCACGATCTTGATCTTGTGCGCAGGTTTTACTCGATGTGGCTTGACTGGGACACGAGAAATTCCCAGGGATATTCCTACCTGATTGAGCTTCTGTCTCCTCTCATGGAAGCCGGGACAACCGATGAGCTGACCGACTACCTTTCCCAGCAGAGGACCGCAGTCATGGTGATGACCCCTTTTACGGTATACACGAGCGTTGACCCAAACGAGGCAACTCGATACGCTGTCATGATATCGGCAACCGAGCTGATATTCGGCGACGCCATGTACTACCAGCAGATGTCCTACAGCGACTACCAGAATGAACCGTATTACTCGGAAGCGGCGAAGTACATGGTGATGAGGCTGGGGTATACGGACTCCGAGGCCGAGGAGATAATAGCCGGCTCATTCCACTTTGAGAAGGATATCGCGGAATACATGATGACAAACGAGGAATACTCCGCCTCGTCATCGATAGACAAGGAAAACAACCCTGTGACGGAAGAGGAGCTCACCCAGATTGCAGGGAATTTCCCGATAATGGAAGGCCTCGCCGCCTACGGCATGGACGGCGCAGATTCTTACATACTCCTCGAACCGGAGTGGCTCAATGCTCTGGGAGAGCTGTATACGGACGAAAATGTTGAAGAGATAAAGGACTACATGCTGGTGTCGACGCTGCTCTACTACCAGGACGTGCTCGACCGGGAGACATACGAAACTGTGCAGGGCGTGCTCAACGATATCAACGGAATCGAGGGAATGGTGGATGATGAGTCTGCAGCCGGCAGCTGCATTGACGAATACCTCGGCATGCAGCTGGGAAGGGCATACTGCTCCGAATACGCCGATGCCGAAACCAAGCAGGAGGCTCTTGACCTCACAGAGCGCATAATTGCCGAATACAGGGATATGCTCGAAAACGAGGCATATCTCGATGAAAGCACGAAGGAAGGCGCAATCAGGAAGCTGGACCAGATGACGCTCAGAATCTCATATCCGGACGTGTGGCCCGATGATTCCGGCCTGGACTTCACCGCCGGCGAAGACGGCGGAACCCTGCTGGCGGCGATAGAGCAGATTGGAAACTACAATCTGGAGGCTTCCTCGTCGACGGTCAATTCCCCTGTCACGAAAACGTACTGGACTTCGACACCGCAGGAGGTTAATGCCAGCTATGATCCTGCGGACAACTCCATAACCATAGGAGCCGGGATACTCGGAGGATCCTTTTTCCAGAGCGGCATGTCAGACGAGGAAGCTCTCGCGCATATAGGATTCGTGATAGGGCATGAGATCTCCCACGCCTTTGATTCAAGCGGAAGGAGATACGATGAGAATGGGGCCCTTGTAAACTGGTGGAGCGCCTGGGACGAGAAGGAATACAACCAGAGGGCCATGAAGCTGATGGCTTTCTATGACAGCATCATCCCGTTCCCCGGCGGCAGGTGCAGCGGCAGGCTGGTCGAGGGCGAGGCAATAGCGGACCTCACGTCCATGAAGTGCATGCTGTACATAGCAGAAAAGGATTCCGGATTCGACTATGACACTTTCTTTAAGGAATACGCCTCACTCTGGAGGAGCGTCTCCTCCCTCTCAGACGAGGAATACCTGCTTACCCAGGACACCCATCCACTAGCATATCTAAGGATAAACGCCGTGGTGCAGCAGTTCGATGAATACTACGAGACTTACGGTGTTGAAGAGGGGGACAGGATGTACCTGGATCCCGACCTGAGGCTCATCATCTGGTAAAAACTAGCCTTTTCTGAAGGGCTGCAATATATTTTCGGAGGTGACAGTCTGCAATGGCAAGATATCTTGCTTGCGGCAACATTCTGTACGACACCGTGGAATCCATTGATGACGTGGACCTCGGAGAGCATCTTGGAGGCCAGGCCATGTATGCCACTGCCGGGATAAGGCTCTGGACAAAGAGCGTAAAGACGGTCTCGAGCGTGGGAGCCGACTACAAAGACGGGTACTCCCCGTGGTTCAGGGCGAACGGGCTCACCGAATCGGGGCTTTCAGTCGAATCCGACTACTGCTCGCACGTGGTGATGCACCACACCAAGAGCGGAGCATATGACATCATCCCGACCCCGGCAGGACTCAAATACGTCGAGTATGAGCAGGGATACCTCGAGACCAAGCCCGAGAACATAGAGAGGGCTATAGATCCTGATACAGTGGCCTTTTACCATCACACCCACCTGCCGGACACAGTGATCTTCGGAAAACTCAGGGACATCATGGAGAAGCATGGGGTCAGGTTCATGTGGGAGATAATGTACGTACCGGGAAGGACGCAGATGGAGTCCCCATATTTCAACATGGACAAGCTCCGGGCCGCAGTTAAGACGGCAGGAATGTGGTCTCTCAACAGGAACGAGGCCGCTGATATATTCCGTATACCTAGGGACAGGGACGAGGACATAATCACCGAGCTCCTCAAGTTCGAAGGGGCGGAGATGTGCTACTACAGGTGCGGGAGCAAAGGTGCATATGTGGTCACGGGAAACAATGCGTATTTCTGCCCGATGATAGATGTCACGGAATCCGTGGACCCGATGGGGTGCGGGAACAATTCCACCGCCGCCTCCATGTACGCGTGGTGCGAGACCGGAAACCCGCTCATGACTGCGGTCATGTCCGCCATATCGGCAGGATACAATGCGGCTCAGTCCGGACCGTGGCCTGTATTCACTGACGAAGACATGAAGCATGCAAGGGAGCTTGCACTCAGGTATTACGGAGAATTGGTCGGGAAATACCCTGATCTCCCGCGCGAAATACAATTCTGATCGGAGGGAATTTATCAAAATGGCCAAGGTATACGATTTCTTCAAGCTCAACAAGGGATGGACACTCACGGAAGATGACCACAGGGCATATGACGCGGAGATAGAAAGGCTGTACTCGGAATTCTCCGAGACATGCGAGTCGTTTAAGGACGTCATCGGAACTGATTTTTCAGCTGTCTACGCAGTTGGAATCGGGGATTCACTGTATTCCGCAGGATCCGTGGAGATGGCGAGCTGGAAATACCTTAAGAAGAGGCTCAGGGTCATCGAATCCCATGAATTCAACTACTACTACCTCGACTACATACCTAAGGACTCCCTCGTGATAATCTGCTCAGGGGGCGGACAGGCCGCAAGGACCGTCGAAAGCTGCTGCCTAGCGAAGAAGCGCGGCGCAAAGGTGATCGCCCTGACGCTGGTGCCCGAGAGCAGGCTCGCGTCGCAGGCAGACCACGTCCTCGTATTCAAGCCTGACAGGAAGGCCTATATAGACGGGGCGTGCAACTATATAGCCCTCTCCTGCATGCTCCACGTCCTCACGGTAAAGCTCGCGGAGTGGGAAGGCGACATAACTGCAGAAGAGGAGAAGGAGCTCTTTAGGAACGCAGTCACATATGCATCGAGGGGCTTTGCCTCTGCGATGGGGAAAAATGAAGAAACCATTAAGGAAGCTATGAAGAAGGCCCAGGAAGAGGGGCAGAGGAAGTTCTACTTCATAGGCGCCGGCCCGAACTACATAGTAACTGAGCTGGGAGCAGCAAAATTCATGGAGCAGTCCGCCGCGGACGGCATACACCAGCAGCTCGAGGAATACGGGCATGAGCAGTACTGGGTGCATAACAGGAACGGGCACGGTGACTTTATATTCATGATCTGCCCCAAGGGCAAGTGCACCGCGAGGGGCATAGAGGACCTAAAGGAGATGAAATACCTCGGGCTCACGACAATAGTCCTGACGACCGAGGCTGATGAGAAAATAAAGGAGCTTGCCTCGTATGTCATAGAGAGCGGGCCCATTGACGAGTACTACTTCTGGCTCGCCGCGGGCAACATCCTCACAAGGTGCGCGAACTTCTACACAAACTACATAGGGTTCACCGACGGGCAGTTCGCTAACGAGGACCAGAAGGCGGAGCACTACAGGAACATACAGTTCTCGCGCTTCTGCGACGAAGTCAGGGAATTCGACATCCCGGTCCCGGATGCTGACGTGCTCTC
>JBMNPE010000024.1:0-20920 GCA_050943435.1 Oscillospiraceae bacterium
CGGGTTCTATACGCCGCCCGGAAGAAACAGGTATCCTGATACAAGGCCGTCCGGCGAGCCTTCGTACCGTGGACGCGGCTTTGCAAATCCGCCCCCGAATCATCTGGACAGGGGCTCCCACGGTGGTTCGTCAGGGTTCAGCGGCGGAGGAGGTTCAAGGTCCTCCGGATTCAGCGGTGGAGGAGGTTCGAGGTCATCTTCCGGATTCCATGGCGGTGGCGGCTCGAGGTCATCCTCCGGATTCCACGGCGGCGGATCAAGGTCCTCGGGATTCCACGGCGGCGGAGGAAGCCGCAGATAACAAAAGGGCTGTGAAAGGGCGGTTCGAAAGAACTGCCCTTTCATTAAAATGTTCAGAGAAATCAAAGAAAACGCTGCAGCGGGAGGAGAATTTTGAAACTCAAGTCAATCAGCAAGATCCTGGAGAGCAGGTTCATCACAAGATACGACATAGACTATGAGACGGAAGACGGCAGGGACAAGGTCTACGAGATGGTGAGCAGGGACAGGAACATCAGTTCTCCGGAAGACCTGGCAAACAGGAAGGACGATGCAGTGATTATAGTCGCCACGGATCCATCCGGCAGCAGGATTCTTGTGAACAGGGAGTTCAGGCTTGCGGTAAACACATGGGTCTACAATTTTCCTGCAGGGCTCATGGAAGATGGGGAGGACCCGGTTGAAAGCGCCAGGAGGGAACTCCGGGAGGAGACAGGCCTCAGCCTGCTTTCCGTTGACTACGTCTCGCACTCGAGCTACAGCGCGATAGGGATCTCAAATGAGAGAAACGTCATGGTGGTTTGCACTGCCGACGGGAAATTTTCAAAGAGCACTTCAGACGAAGAGGAGATAAAAGCCGGCTGGTATTCGAGAGATGAGATAAGAAAGCTGCTCGAATCAGAGATGTTTACTGCCCGCACACAGGCATACTGCTACCTGTGGTCGAGGCTGAGGAGCATGTGAAAGCTTCTCTGAAGCTCTGTAAAATCAGCAGGGATAAGAAAAACGCCTATGCCGTGAGGCATAAGCGTTTTTTCAATTGATGCTTGCTTGTCCAGAGGACCAGAAGTTACCTCTTTGAGAACTGCGGAGCGCGGCGTGCAGCCTTGAGACCGTACTTCTTGCGTTCCTTCATTCTCGGATCGCGCGTGAGGAGCTTTGCCTTCTTGAGAGCCGGACGAAGCTCGGGATCATACTGGAGAAGGGCCCTGGCAATTCCGTGCCTGATTGCACCGGCCTGTCCGGAGATTCCTCCTCCCCTGACGTTGCATACCACGTCGAACTTTCCGGTTGTCTCGGTCAGCTCGAGGGGCTGGCGGACAATGACCTTGAGGGTGTCAAGGCCGAAATAATCATCTATGGTTCTGCCATTGACCGTGATGGCCCCCGTCCCGTTATAGAGGCGGACCCTGGCAACGGAGGATTTGCGCCTGCCTGTGCCGGCATAAAAGGGTCTAGATTCGTACATAGTTCAATATCCTCCTGTCTCAGACTTCATACGGCTCGGGCTTCTGAGCCTTGTTGTCATATTCGGACCCGCTGTACAGATGAAGCCTCGTGAGAGCTTTGCGGCCGAGTGTGTTGTCCGGAATCATGCCCGAGACTGCGAGCTCCATCACCTTGGTGGGATTGGACTCGAGGAGATCTCCGTAAGAGATCTTCTTGAGGTGGCCTATCCACCCGGTGTGATGAATGTAGAATTTCTTTTCGGCTTTCTTACCGGTCAGAACGACATCCTTGCAGTTGATCACGATGACGTTGTCACCGCAGTCGACATTGGGGGTGTATATCGTCTTGTTCTTCCCGCGGAGAAGATCAGCTACCGCTGCTGCAGTATGGCCGAGCGGCTTTCCCGCTGCGTCGACGATATACCACTTGCGTTCGATGTCAGCCGGTTTTGCAAGATAAGTAGACATCCTGATATTTCCTTTCGATAGATAATCGTCTTTAGAGTTGCAAACTGAATTATAATGACCCGGTTCGCGGCAAGTCAACATCAAAACACGAAAAAATCAAAAAATTTGGCAAATTCTCCTTATATCTCTAATATTCTCACTGATTCATGCTATTTACTCACGTGCAATTTTTATATTGCCCGCCATCATTGCGCCATATCCAAACATGGTAATATAATTACAGTATCCGCATTAATCTGTGCGTTCGCTGACGTAATTCCGTGAGGTGAAACGATATGGACGAAAAGAGAGAGATGGAAGAGGAAAAAACCGCTGAGGCTTCTGCCCAGGAGGGTGTAGTCCAGACGGCAGAAAAAGAAGCCGGCGCGGAATCTGGTCAGGAAGCGGAAGCCAAGCCTGAAAAGAAGAAGTGGGGCTGGAGAAAGAAAAAGGCAGAGAAAAAAGCCGAAGAGGAGGCAGCCTCGTCCGAAGCTGTCAAGCCTGCCGAAACTACAGGCGCGGCGGATGCCGTCAGTGCCCCTGCATCCGGGGAGGCGGCTGAAGAAGCACCTTCCGGGGAATCCAAGGAAGAACCTGCAGCGCCTGCCTCGGAACATACGGCAGAACCTGCTGAGCAGCCTGCCCCCGAGACAGCGGAAACAGTGCAGAAGCCCGCAGAGGCAGAGAGGCCTTTAGAGCCCGATGCTGCAGAGAAAGAAGCCACCGAAAAGCTTTCAGAGCCTGTTCCCCCGGTCGAGCCTCCGGCTGCACCGGCAGTCCAGGTGAACCCGAAATACGAAAAGTCCATGTCTACGATAGGGTACCTGTTCTCGCTGCTGCTGATGGGAGTGCCGATAGTCGGGCTCATTTTCCTCATAGTGTGGTCCGCATCCGCAAAGAGGAAGAGCCTCAGATGCCTTTCCAGGGCTGTGTTGATCCTAAGGATAATTTTAATCGGGCTTCTGATTTACGGGTTCTTCTATCTCAGGGGCAATTCTGAAGCGGTGCTCTCAATAATTGACGAACTGAAAAGCATATTCGGGATAGGCTGAATTTCAGCTGCAACGGCCTGTCCATTTGAAAGGGGATCCTGCTCAAATGAGCGAAAAGAAAACTTTCTACATCACTACTCCAATCTACTATCCTTCTGACAAGCTGCACATAGGACACAGCTATACCACGGTTGCAGCCGACATGATCGCAAGGTTCAAGAGGATGCAGGGATATGACGTCATGTTCCTGACTGGCTCCGATGAACACGGTCAGAAGATAGCAGACAAGGCCGCTGCAGCGGGAGTAACTCCAAAGGAATACGTAGACAGGATAGTTGCGTCCATAAAGGACCTCTGGAAGCTTATGGACATCAGCTATGACAGGTATATCAGGACCACTGACGACTATCATGTAAAGTCTGTCCAGAAGATATTCCGCAGGCTCTATGACAAGGGAGAAATATACAAGGGAGTCTACAAGGGCTGGTACTGCAAGCCGTGCGAATCGTTCTGGACGGAGAGCCAGCTTGTGGACGGAAAGTGCCCTGACTGCGGAAGAGAAGTGCAGATGGCCGAAGAAGAGGCGTATTTCTTCAAGCTCTCGAAATATTCTGACAGGCTCCTCGACATGTTCGAGAAGAATCCCGATTTCCTTACCCCCGCTTCCAGAAGAAATGAGATGATAAGCTTCATCAGGCAGGGCCTCGATGACCTCTGTGTATCGAGGACGTCTGTAAAATGGGGCATTCCTGTGGACTTTGACCCGAACCATACGGTATATGTATGGGTCGATGCCCTCACCAACTACATCACCGCACTTGGCTACGACAATGACAGGTACAACGACTACGACAAATACTGGCCTGCGGACCTTCATCTCATGGCAAAGGAGATCGTGAGGTTCCACACTATCATATGGCCGGCGCTGCTGATGGCACTCGACCTGCCGCTCCCGAAGCATGTCTTCGGACATGGCTGGGTCCTGATGGAAGGCGGCAAGATGAGCAAGAGCGTCGGGAATGTGGTCGACCCGGTGATTCTGTGCAACAGATACGGCTCTGATGCCATACGCTGGTATCTCATGCGCGAAGGCGTGTTCGGGAATGACATCAACTTCACCAACGACAGCCTGATAAGCAGGATAAACACGGATCTCGCCAATGACCTCGGCAACCTGCTTTCCAGGACATGCGCGATGATTGTGAAGTACTGCGGAGGAAAGATCCCGAAGCCGGACAAGACCGGACCCGAAGACGAGGAACTGATAGCTATGTGCAGTGAGCTCCCCGGGAAGTTCTCGGCTGCGATGGACGAGATACAGCCGCCGAAGGCACTGGAAGAGCTCATGAAAGTAGTGTCCAGGGCAAACAAGTACATCGACGAAACCGCCCCGTGGGTGCTCGGAAAGAGCGAGGACGGAATGCCGAGGCTCTCTACAGTCCTCTATAACCTCGCTGAAACCCTGAGGATAGTCTCGATATTCATCTATCCGATAATGCCGAAGACCGCACCGAAGATATGGGAGAAGCTCGGCCTGTCCGAGGATCTCACGACATATGAGTCTGCAGGCTTCGGAGGCACTGTCCCTGGCACTGAGGTTGTCAAGGGCGAGCCGCTGTTCCCGAGGATCGATGCTGATGAGGAGATGAAGGCCCTCGCCAAGATCCAGGAAGAGATAGCAGCCAAAAAGAATGCGGAGTCAGTTCCGAAGATAAAACACGAAGATACAATCGGGATCGACAGGTTCATGGAATCTGAAATCCGCGTTGTGGAAGTAAGGGCATGCGAGAAGGTGGAGAAATCCGACAAGCTGCTCAGGTTCACTCTGTTTGACGGCGAGAAGGAGCGCACAATACTCTCCGGGATAGCGGAGTGGTACAAGCCCGAGGACCTCATAGGAAAGAAAGTCGCCGCTGTGCTCAATCTCGAGCCCAAAAAGATGATGGGCATAGAGAGCAACGGGATGATTCTCTCGAGCGATGTCGAGGGAGGAAATCCGGTTGTGGTGACCGTCGACGACTCCGTCCCTGCCGGAACGAGAATCAGGTAATCCTGATATATCAGGCAGAAATAATAAAGAGCCGATGTCCTTTTTAAAGGACATCGGCTTCTGCTTTGTGAGCTTGCGCTATCAGAGCTTCGCGAGCTCGCAGGCAATGTCTGCAGCGACCCTGCAGTTGTTGTAAGCGAGCTGTGTATTGGCCTTGACGGACTCGCCTCCGGTGAGATCCTTTATCTTTGCGAGCAGGAACGGGGTTATGTATTTGCCCTTAATGCCCTTTTCGTCGCATTCCTTAATGGCCTCGTTGATGATTCCCTCCATGTAGTTGAAGTCGAGCTCGTACTCCTCGGGAATCGGGTTGCCTACGATGATACCGCCCTGGAGTCCGAGATCCCATTTGATCTTGGCTATTTTTGCTGCCTCTGCGGCATCCTTGACTGCATAGTCGGCCTTGAATCCGCTCTTCCTGCAGTAGAAGGCCGGGAAATCATCCGTGCCGAAGCCGAGAACAGGAACTCCCATCGTCTCAAGATATTCGAGAGTCAGTCCGATGTCGAGGACCATCTTTGCACCGGCAGAAACAACCATTACAGGGGTCCTTGCAAGCTCCTGAAGATCTGCAGAGATGTCCATGGTTTCGGTTGCACCGCGGTGAACTCCGCCTATTCCGCCGGTGGCAAACACCTTGATGCCGGCCATCGCTGCGATGATCATCGTGGTTGCGACTGTGGTGGCCCCCGGCTTGTGGGATTCCAGATAGACCGGAATGTCCCTGCGGCTCACTTTTCCAACTTTTCCTTCAGGACTGCACATGAACATGAGCTCGTCCTCGGAGAGGCCGACTTTGAGTTTTCCATCTATGATTGCCGTAGTCGCAGGAACAGCGCCGTGAGACCTCACGATCTTCTCCACTTCCTTTGAGAAAGACGTGTTCTCAGGATAAGGAAATCCGTGGCTCAGAATTGTCGATTCAAGGGCCACGACGGGCTCGCCGTTCTTGACAGCCTCGGCGATCTCAGGCTTTACGTCTAAATACTTTTCGATTCCCATTTGAAGAACCTCCATATCTTCAGTACTGATAATATTTTATAACGCTTCAGGCGTCCGTGGTACGGTATTCTTTGATGCAGCGCTCTACTTTCTCAACATTCAGGCCGGGATCGATGGTGTGTTCTGAAAGCACTGCGATAATTCCCATCGCGAGGGCGTAGTCAAGGGACTTGTCGTCGTCGAAGCCGTTGATAAATCCGTATATCAGGCCGGCCATGAAGGAATCACCGGCGCCTGTGGCGTTTACCATTTTCTCCACCGGTTTAAACTTCCTCTTGATGATTTTCCCGGTGTTGTCCATCATGAAGCATCCCTTCTTGCCCCTGCTGACGACAACGCGCCTGACTCCGAGGCTTATGGCCTTCCGGCATGCCTCCTCCAGTCCTTCGTCGGTTGAAGCGGAGATGCCTGTAACGGTTTCGAGCTCCATGATATTTGGTTTGAATGTGTCCACGCCTTTGAGAAGGGGAACGCACTGTCTCGCGAAATTTGTGGAAACAGGGTCCAAAAAGACCGGACATCCTGCTGCGGTGTCAAATATGTAGTGCTCCAGCAGCGGAAGCGGCAGGCTTGGATCGCAGACTGCCGCCTTTGCGCGGGAAACCTCGCCCTTGTAGCTGTCAAAATATGCATTGTCGAGATTTGAGAGAACTGACATGTCAGCCAGACCCAGGGCCATATCCCCGTCGGCGTCCTGGACTGAAACATAGCATGAAGAAATGCAGCCCCTGCAGAGCTTGACGCGGGACAAATCTATGCCTGCGGCTTCTCCGTCTTTCCTGATCCTGTCCCCGTACGCGTCATCCCCGTAGGCCGTGAGCATTGCGGCCTTAACCCCGAGCCTCGCGAGGTTCTCGATGATGTTCCTCGTCACGCCTCCGGAAGATGTCAGCATCCCGACGAGATTGGAGTCCTTCATGACGAGAGGAGGCTCCTTTTCAACGCAGTTGATGTCGAAATTTGCTGCCCCGGCTCCGAAAACTTCGGGATGGTCGTATCTTATCATTTGTTCAGCACCTCATCTGCTATTTCTGATCTTTTCACCCGACAGCTCCTCAAACAGGGAGAGCATGCCCGTTCCGTCTTTAAGATACATCTTATTCTGGCACATGTCATATGCAGGCAGGCTGTTTCCTTCTATCAGTATCGGCCCGTTTCTGGTGACAGTGACATCCCATCCGACGTATCTCACTTCGGGCACTACATAGGATGCATTTAATGCAAGTTCCTTGCATTTATCGAACATTGGAACCTGAAATCCTATGAATGGCGTTCCATTTTCAGGATGAACATCGAAATATGTTCCCAAACTGTCGCAGAATGCAGGCTTGGTAATCCTGCCATCCTCATCCAGAAGACTGTACATGCCTCCGCTCGAAATATTGTCGACGATGCTGCCAAGCCTTCCTATGCGCTGCAGGGCATATGCAATTCTGGGAACGCCGTCCCTGCCCATTACCGTAACTATCCTGACGCTGTTGATGGACGTGGGATTCAGCTCTTTTACGAGAGGATGCTGGGTTATCCGTTCTTCCAGAAGACCAATGCCTTCTCTGGACAGTTCTTCCTTGGGATTTCCGGAGGATGGAACCCAGTTCTTGTACATTCTGACCCCGAACCCGCCATAACCGTAGGAAGTTTTAGCGATGAAAACGGGATGTCTTCTGATGAAGTCTGATACCTGCTCTTCTGTCGAATCCTGGATTACAAGAAAATCCCGTCCAAAGTACTCGGGGAAAGTTTTGCAAAACAGCGTTTTGTCTTCAAAAATGATGCGCTTTTTCCTGTCGTTTACCTTGTTTACCAGAGCGTAATTGTCGTTCATGGTCATGAACGATGAACGTGCAGCATGTCTGCGGTTGGTGGAGAAACCGAATACATAATAATCCATGTAACCAACGCCGTATCGAAGTGAACACAACACCATGTCATTGCTGATGGACAGCATTGACCTGCCTGATTCTGCCATGCATCTGTTTACATACATGGACATCCTTCTAAAGCTCATGCTGTGAACTCTAGACAGGTACCTCTTAACTTTGTTCAATTTTTCCTCTCTCTTTTTGCGGCACTAAAAACTGCCGCTGACCAGTTCTTAGAGTCTGATCTTTCCCTCTATATATTCTGCAAGCTCCGGAATAGGTACCCTTACCTGCTCCATGGTGTCGCGATCCCTCACGGTTGCGCACCCGTCGTTCTCGGAATCGAAATCATATGTAATGCAGAATGGAGTTCCTATCTCGTCCTGCCTGCGGTAACGTTTGCCGATGGATCCTGCGTCGTCATAATCAGTCATGAAGTGGGCAGCCAGGTCTTCCCACAGCGCGCGGGCCTTGTCGGTCAGCTTCTTGGAAAGAGGCAGCAGTGCCGCCTTGTATGGAGCCACAGCAGGGTGCAGCCTGAGCACTACCCTTGAATCACCGTTCTCAAGGGATTCCTCATCGTATGCGTCGACGAGCAGGGCAAGCATGAGCCGGTCCGCCCCTATGGAAGGCTCTATAACATATGGTATATATCTTGTATTTGTTTCCTGATCGTAATAATCCTGAGGCTTCCCCGAATGCTCGGAGTGTCGCTTCAGGTCAAAGTCGGTCCTGTTTGCAACTCCGAGGAGCTCTCCCCAGCCGAACGGGAACAGGAATTCGATGTCCGTGGTGGCCTTTGCGTAATGGGCAAGCTCAGCCTTCTCATGATCGCGGAAGCGGATGTTCTCTTCCTTGAGGCCGAGGGACTTCACCCAGTCCATGCAGAACTTTCTCCAGTAGGTGAACCACTCGTCATCCGTCCCCGGCTTGCAGAAGAATTCGAGCTCCATCTGCTCGAACTCGCGGGTTCTGAAAATAAAGTTCCCGGGGGTTATCTCATTGCGGAAGCTCTTCCCTACCTGGCCTATCCCGAACGGGAGCTTCCTCCTGGTGGTCCTCTGCACGTTTGTGAAGTTCACGAATATGCCCTGGGCTGTTTCCGGCCTCAGATATATCTGGCTGCCCGCGTCCTCGGTCACGCCCTGGAACGTCTTGAACATCAGGTTGAATTTCCTGATGTCGGTGTAGTCGGAGTTCCCGCATCCTGGGCAGGGAATCTTCTTTTCCCTTATATATGCCATCATCTCGTCCTGGGACATGGCTTCGACATTGAGGCCAGGATCGTTCTCCTTGGCCCAGTCCTCAATGAGGTTGTCGGCGCGGAAACGCATGTGGCACACTTTGCAGTCGATAAGAGGGTCGTTGAAAGTCGACACATGCCCGCTCGCCACCCAGACTTCGGGGTTCATGAGAATGGAGGAATCGAGACCGACGTTGAGTGGGTTCTCCCTTATGAATTTTTCTCTCCAGAGGTCCTTTATGCTGTTCTTCATCTCGGTCCCGAGAGGGCCGTAGTCCCAGCTGTTGGCAAGGCCTCCGTAGATCTCGCTACCGGCATAAATGAAGCCGCGGTTCTTGCAGAGCGCAGTGATCTTGTCCATCGTTTTGTCGAGATTGTTCATTTAAATTCTCCCGCCCAAAAATACTTTCCGTTGGCAAAGTCTAATCTTACTATATTAATGTAAGGCTTTCAATCCTTGCCAGGTCATATCGAGAAACACATTTTGTTCATGTATAGCAGTATATTTTTATAAATATTTCGTATATGATTATCTAAAACAAACGGCGGGAGGGCGAACTGGTGCAGTATCTTGAGGACAGAATCAGGAAAGAGGGAAAGGTATTTCCCGGGGAGATCCTTAAGGTAGACGGGTTCCTCAATCATCAGATGGACATAGAAGCCCTCAGGACGATGGCAGCTGAATTCAAAAGGCTGTACTCCGGGGAAAATGTCACTAAGATACTCACTATTGAAGCCTCCGGCATCGGACTGGCCTGCATGACTGGAGAGGCCTTCGGGGTTCCAGTTCTATTTGCAAAGAAGACGAAGACTCACAACATATCGGGAGATGTCTACCGCACAAAGGTGAGATCTTATACTACGGGTAATGATTATGAGGTAATTGCCTCTAAGGAATATCTTCTTCCATCCGACAGCATACTTATAATAGATGATTTTCTCGCCAATGGTTCGGCGCTGACCGCAATGATCGATCTCGTGAGGCAGGCCGGCGCAGTGCTTGTCGGTGCCGGGATAGCAGTGGAAAAGGCATTCCAGCCCGGCGGAGACA
The DNA here is from genome assembly GCA_050943435.1 of Oscillospiraceae bacterium. GTDB lineage: Bacteria > Bacillota > Clostridia > Oscillospirales > Ruminococcaceae > RGIG5675. The sequence continues at coordinate 10,096 of JBMNPE010000024.1, forward strand.
GGATACGGGCACAGGGGATAAGGGTCGAATCACTTGCCAGGATAAAATCGATGTCTCCTGAAAAAGGGGTAGAATTTTGCTGAAACGGAGACCGACATGGCTGCTGAAAAGAAAAAATCAAACAAGACATTCATAGTAATCATCGTCCTTGCGGTGATTCTGGCTCTAGTATCGATAATAATTGCTGTTGCATCATATTCCAATAATAAGGATATAATCCAGCCGGAGGACGCAGTGTCCACTGTGCTCGAGGATGCAGGTGCGGAATCCCTGGATGAGAGAGACTGCACAATCACAACCGAAAAGGACGGCGGCACTGTGTACTACGTCATCTCCTTCGAATATGAAGGGACGGAATATGTCTACAAGGTCGATTCCTCGACTGGGGAAATAGCTTCGAGAAGCTGAAAGGGGGAAGTATCCATGGGAGTTTTCAGAAAAGAGACCATCAGCAAAAGCGATTTGGAGAAAAAGACCCAGGAAAAGCAGATGAAGATAATAGTCTGGATCTTTGTGGGACTTCTCGCACTTTTCCTTATCTATGTCATCCTGTGTCTCGTTACGGGGACACCGCTCACATAATGAACTTATAGGGGGTAATTTATATGAGACCAAAATTTTATAAATGCAGCATCTGCGGAAATATAGTCGCATTGGTACATGAAGGAGGCGGAACACTCGTCTGCTGCGGGAAACCGATGGACGAGATCATTCCGAATTCAACCGATGCAGCCAAGGAGAAGCACGTGCCGGTGATCAGCGTCGACGGGAACACCGTAAAGGTCAGGGTATCTACGGTAGCCCATCCGATGCTTGAGGAACACTATATCGAGTGGATAATGCTCGAGACCGAGAGCGGCAACCAGAGAAAACTGCTAAAGCCGGGCAGCGAACCGGAGTGCACCTTCGAGATTGCTTCCGGAGACAAGGTTATAGCGGCCTATGCCTACTGCAACCTCCACGGCCTTTGGAAGGGAACGCTCTGATCGCTGTTTCAATAGTCAAGACAATTCTTGCGATGCCTCCCGCGGAAGAAGGGAAACCTTCCTCTGCAGGGGGCATCTCTTATGCAGAAAATTATTATTTCTTTGGGCTGCTGCAGCAATTACATTCCGGCATGAGAGGCATGCAGTATGCTCATGCCGCGCCAAGGTGTCCGGCAGCGGAAGCCGGAGTATAATTAAACAGAGATAAAGCGCCTTGCAGAGGCGCATTAAATGCGAGGAGGGCACTATGATTTTCAAGAACAACAAGGGCAAGAAGATTATCATCGGAATGATCCATCTGATCCCGTTTCCAGGAACTCCTCAGTACGAGGAAGGGAACATAGAGAAGCTAGAGGAAAAAGTCCTCAAGGACGCGACGGCCATCAAGGAAGGCGGGGCACACGGCTGCCTGCTGCAGACAGAGGACTGGGTATACGATGTAAACGACGATACGGATCCTATAAGGGTGGCTTCTATGGCCAACCTCGTGAGCCTGGTGAGACATGAGCTCGGCCCTGATTTCATAATCGGATGCCAGCTTCTGTGGAACTGCATGACCCCTTCACTGGCTGTCGCCAAGGCATGCAACGCAAACTTTATCAGGGGCACTGTGTTCATGGGATCGACCGATACCGCTTACGGCCACATAGAAGGAAATCCACTCAAGGTCATGACATACAGGAAGCTCATTGACGCAAAGAACATCGATATCCTCTCTGAAGTCTCCGGATACCATCACAACCTCGAGTACAGCAAGGAAAATGTGCAGAACATGGCTTTCGAGTCAATAAGGATGGGAGCCGACGCCTTAGAGGTCTGCGACAGGGACGAGGCAAAGAACAGGCAGATCTGCATGGACATCAAGGAGAAGGGAGACTACCCGATCATCCTGGGAGGCGCAACCAATATCGAGAACTGCGTCAGGAGGCTCGAATATGCCGATGCTGCCCTCGTAGGCAACGCATTTGAAGGCGGAAACTGGGGAGGCAACATAGTCAGAGACTGCGTTGCACAGTATATGGACAAGGTGAGCAGGGCTTACGATACCGACATTGTAGTTAAATAGGCCTGAATAATGACATTCCCCCGTCTCCGGAATGCTCCGGAAACGGGGGAATATTTTTACAATTTACAAGTCTCAGTTCTTGTTTTTCTGCCTGTGGAAAATGCTCTCGCGGTACAGAAGGATCGTCATGAGTATAAAGAGGATTATCACAACTCCGAGGCAGATGAGCGCCTGCGTGTGGCCCTGCGGAGCCAGGCTCAGCAGAAGCAGCATAGGAGCTCCCAGTATGACTGTCCACAGGTTGTGCAGGACCAGATTGTCGCCTGCAGGAGTTGAGAACTTCGGGTCAACCTCCCTTAGAAGGATGACCCCGGTGCTGGCTGTGCCGGTCAGCATGCCGTACAGGGACAGCCAGGCCGCATCCGTGTATGTCGGGAAGAATTTTTTGCATGTGATTTTGAGATAGATATATGTGATGACAGCGGCAACGACGCAGACAACTGCCAGGGGAATGATGAATTCCTTGTACTGGAAAGCGGAGAGGTCGATGGATGCTATTGAAGCGACGACCATCAGGTCGAACATTACTCCGGCAATCCTGGACTGCATGAAATCGTTGGTGTAGACGCGCTTCACAACGCCTTTTTTATAGAGACCGTTGAGCACGCCCTTGATAATGCTTGCCGCAAGAATGGCAAACAGGAAGTTGAATCCCCAGATGAGAGGGCGGATAGTGTTGTAGCCGAAATTCCCGAGGATGCCGGTCTCTATAAAGAGCTCAATGAGGTACATGATGATATAGCCAAGTGCATAGGCAATGAAGACAAGCGCGAACTGCACGGTCATCTTGTCCATAGTTTCGGACATCGGAATCTCGTCTTTCCCTGAGATCTGCTCTGATGTTATCGTCTCGCTTTCGTATTTCCTGCCGATCGACCCTTTGAAGCGGCCCTTGCGCTTCATGACATTGAGGTAGATGATTCCGCCGATGCTGGCGGACACAAATCCCATGGCGGCCACAGTCAGGCCGAAGCTCGATCCATGTTCGAAGCCGTAGACTGATTCATATGTGCTGCCCCAGTTGTAGGCCTGTCCCGGGCCCTGCCCGTAGCCGAGGGGCACCAGAAGACCTGCGGCTTCGAAGTTCCCTAGCACTTTTGAGAGGCCCATGGTTATTGCGAGCCCTGATATGGCCTGAATGAGGTAGGTTCCTACGACAATGCAGGAAGTGTTGAACACATCCTTCCCGCGTCCTTTTCCCTTATTTCTCTTTCCGGTCTGGAGGGACATTGCGACAAATCCGAGTCCGAGCCCGTGATATGTGAGAATCTCGAGGGTACCCCTGTCGAGAAATGGTTCCCCGGCGATGAGCTTATAGATGAAGTTTGCAAGGAGCAGGAGAAAACCGCCAAGCACGCTTGAAGGTATCAGAAGCTTCCTGATAAAGGGGACAACCTGGATGAGAATGTTGGCCAGCATCATCGCAGCAAGAAGCGCTGTAAGCGTCAGGACGAAGGACCACACATCGAAGTCCCAGAAGTTAAGTTCGGTTGTCATTATTCTTCCTCCGAAAACATGACATGCTTTTGAAATTATGATTTCCATTGAGCCAAAAAGTCAACAGTATTCTGCATGAATTATCAAAAACTTAATGCTAAGAGCCGGCCGTGCAATTATAATTAATAGAAAAATGAGAGGATCAGCCTTGAGCCGATAAGCTCATCATTCGGAGGAAGAGATGGCAATAAGCGCAAAAGACAGAAAGAGACATCTCTGGATAGTGAAATTCGCAAGAAGGTATCTGGTGCCTGTAATATTCAAAAGAATAGGTTTTGAGATGAAAGCGATAGATGCGGATATCCCAAAACCATATATTGTTCTTTCAAACCATACAACGGATTACGATCCAATAATGCTCGAGGCGAGCCTTCCTGATCAGATGTATTTTGTGGCGAGCGAGCACGTATTCCGCAAGGGATTCCTTTCAAAGCTTCTTGTAACCTTTTTCGACCCGATTCAGAGGAAAAAAGGCGTGACGGAAGCCGGTACCGTGCTGGAGATGGCCAGAAGGGCCAGGGCTGGGTACAACCTCGGGATATTTCCGGAGGGCAACAAGTCATTCGACGGAGAATCCCTGCATCTCCATCCCACGATCGGCAAGCTTCTCAAAAAGCTGAAGATCAATGTCGTAACTATGAGGATAAAGGGAGGATACCTGACTGCTCCGAGGTGGGGCCACGGAATAAGGAAGGGAAAGATGTGGGCTGAGCTTGTCAACGTGTATACAGTGGATGAGATAGAAAAGATGACGAGCGATGAGCTCATTCACAAGATCGCGGACGACATCTATGTGGATGCCTATACTGTGGAGGAAGCCGAGAAGATAAGGTACAGGGGGAAGAACAAGGCACACTACCTTGAAACAGCCCTGTGGATATGCCCCAAGTGCGGAAAGATAGGGAAGCTCCATTCCAAGGGAAACTTCATCGAATGTGACTGCGGCTTCAGGACTGAATATGACGAATACGGCAGATTCAGCGACGGACCCTTTGAAAATGTCAAACAGTGGTACAGGTGGCAGATGGACAGGTACTACGAGATGATAGATGAGGGAACCGTGGAAATGCCGGACGACAACGTGACAGTGGTGGAGGTCCAGGAGTCGAAGCTCATTCCTGTTGCAAAGGGCAGCTTCAGGGTCGGCAGACATCAGGTAAGGCTTAAAGGCAAGGATGATACTGTGCGCACATTTGACGACGTGCATTCCCTGGGGCTCATAGGACGCAACAAGCTTGTATTCGAGTCCGGCAAAAACTACTACGAAGTCAAATGCACCGAGAGGTTCTGTGCACTAAAATACGTAAAGATGTTTGACAGGCTTTCCTCAGAAACGGTTTGATATCATGGACGGGACATTGGAACACAGGGATATACTCAAAAACAGGACATTTCTCTATGTGACTGAGTTCTTCTCCGGCATGAGCGTCATGGCGGTGGAGCTTGGAGCGAGCAGGCTGCTTGCCCCTTATTTCAGCTCGTCCCAGATAGTCTGGACCATCATAATCGGGACGATCATGATAGCCATGGCCCTCGGGAACATGTGGGGCGGAAGGCAGGCCGACAAAGACCCTAATACTGACAAGCTTTTCAAGAGGATACTCATCGCCGCCGTCTGGATAGCGGCTATTCCGCTGTTCGGCAAATATGTGATCATGGGGATTTCGGCCCTCGTGATACTCTCCGTGAACAGCAATTACCTGGCTGCGGCGGCCTTTGCATCCTGCATGATCGTATTTGTGTTCCCGCTGTTCCTGCTGGGAACCGTCACTCCTTCCCTTGCAAAATACTGCGTAAGGAACACAGGCGAGAGCGGCAAGATCGTCGGCACGCTCGAGGCATGCAGCACAATCGGAAGCATACTCGGGACATTTCTGCCGACGTTTGTCACGATCCCTACCGTGGGCACTGCAGTCACATTCCTGATATTTTCTGGAGTTCTCCTGGCAATAAGCCTCATATATTTCATATCAAGAAGAACGAAGAAGACCATGTGCATCGCAGCCTCTGTGGTCTTCATCATCTGTTCCATATTCGGGAATTCCGACAGCTTTGCATTCTGGAGGGATGACATAGATTACGAAGGGGAATCAGTCTACAACTACCTGCAGGTCACTGAAGACGACAGCAGCGTGGTGCTGTCCACAAACGTGCTCTTCGGCGTTCAGTCCATATACATGAAGAGCGACACGCTGACAGGCATGTATTACGACTATGCCCTCGCGGCCCCGGTGCTCGCCGGGTACGAAGACAGAGACAGCACGGACATCCTGGTTCTCGGCATGGGCTGCGGGACATATGCACAGCAGTGCTCCAGGTATTTCCCAAAGAGTTCGGTCGAAGGGGTCGAGATAGATTCCAAGATTATATGGATAGCGAGGGAGTACTTCAATCTCCCGGACAGCGTAAAGGTCACCGAATACGACGGAAGGGCATTTCTCGAGGGAACAGACAAGAAATACGATGTCATCATGGTTGACGCATACCAGGACATAACGATACCTTTCCAGATGTCTTCGGTGGAGTTCTTCAATGAAGTGAAGTCCCACCTGACCGAGGGCGGGGTCATGGTAGTCAACATGAACATGCACAACGATGCGGAAGGCAGCATCAACGAATACCTGTGCGACACAATAGCATCCGTGTTCCCCGAGGTCTATACAGTTGACGTGGAGGGAAGCACCAACCGCGAGCTGTTTGCCTTTGAAAGCGCCGACCAGCTGGGAAACCTGACCCAGAGCAGCACCGGCCACTATGACCTGGACAATATGCTTGGTACAGTCAGCGCAGGACTCGTAAAATATGAGGGAGGAGACCACATCCTCACGGATGACAAGGCACCTGTCGAGAGGCTCGGAATGAAGGCAATGGACTCGATAATAGAGAATGAGGTCAGCTACTACAAGGGGATAATCGAGGAGAAGGGCCTTAAGGAGCTCTTGAATGAGCTCCTGGGATAACCGGGCAGGAAGCAGTGGAAAAAACGGAGAAGCATCAGCTGATGCTTCTCCGTTTTCTTGTGCTGGTCCGAGTGGCGAGACTCGAACTCGCGGCATCCAGTTCCCAAAACTGGCGCGCTACCAACTGCGCTACACCCGGTTTTCAGTGAAAATTAGTATAGAGCATGGACCGTTGAAAATCAAACATACAAAGGTGTAACCAGAATGTAACAGAAAGAAATGCAGCCGGGAACTATAATTAGTTTGTAAGCATGCCAGCTTAACAGTGCATGTGTGGAGGAAAAACTTATGAAAAAGTGGGTAAAGAGAGCCGGCGCGGTGATGCTCGCGCTGATTCTTGCGATTTCCGCAGCCGCATGTTCTTCAAGCGGCACATATGAGAACTTAACTACGACCGACGGAAACGGACAGTCATACGAGGCAGGCGTCGACACTACGGCCGATACAGGAAATTCCAGCGGGGACTACGGCTCCAAGATAGTGTATTCAGCACAGCTTCAGATCGAGACCATCGACTACGAGACAAGCATCAGCACTCTCAAGGACGCAATACAGGAGTACGGCGGATATATCGAATCCTCGAATACATACGGCGGATATTCCTATTCTACTGATGAGGTATCGTCGAGAATTTATTCTGCGACAGTCCGCATACCTGTTGAAAACTATCAGGATTTCATGAATTCCGCTTCCAATTTCGGAAATGTGACTTCAAAGACAGAGAGTTCGGAAGATGTGACATCAGCATATCTCGACATCGAGGCCCGCCTGGAAGCACTCGAGTCCCAGCGCGAGAGGCTGCTGGCTCTCGAGGAGCAGGCCCAGGACATGAGTTCCCTGCTCGAAATTGAGTCGCAGCTCTCAGACGTCCAGTATGAAATAGAAAACTACACTTCCCAGAAGAACTACTATGACAACAAGGTGAACTTCTCGACCGTAGAGATAGATATAGAGGAAGTGACGAAGATTACTGAACAGAATGGAGGCTTCTGGTCGAGGCTCGGAAATGCCTTTACCAAGTCCATATCCGATCTCGGAGCATTCTTTGAAGGCCTCATAGTAGTGATCGTGTACCTGCTTCCGTTCCTTGCGATAATCGCAGTGATAGTGATCATCATCGTGGCGGTTTCCAGAAAAAAGAAGAAAAAGAGGATAGCGGCGGCACAGAATGCCCAGGCAGTGCCCGGGACGGCACAGACGGGGAACACAGCACCACAGAACTATCAGGGACCGGAACGCAAATAACCAGCAGACAGCTGAAAAAAGCACTTCGCGAAATCTTCGCGAAGTGCTTTCTGCTAATAATGCATCAGAGCCCGAGAAGCTGTGTAGCTACGGCGAAATAGATCGACAGCGATGTGGCATCTATTATCGTCGTGATGAGCGGGCTCGCCATCACGGCCGGGTCGAAGCCTATCTTCTTTGCGAGCAGGGGCAGCGAACATCCGATAACCTTCGACAAAAAGATGTCGAAGACAAGGGTTATGCACACGACAGCTGCTATTATCACCGTCACACGGTCAAGAAGTATCATCTTGACAAAATTGCAGGCCGCAAGGGCAACCCCGCACAGCACGCCCACGCGCATCTCCTTCCAGAGCGCCTTGAAGATGTCCTTGAAGGCGACCTCCCCGAGGGAAATAGCCCTGATGATGGAGACGCTCGCCTGCGAGCCGGCATTTCCGCCTGTGTCCATTATCATCGGTATGTAGGAGGTCAGGACCACATAAGCGGCAAGCGCATTCTCATACTTGGTGATTATCGCGCCTGTTATCGTCGCAGAAACCATCAGGATGAGAAGCCAGGGGATCCTCTTCTTGAACGTGGTCCAGACGCTGACCTTGAAGTACGGTACATCGCCGGAAGGGACTATTGCGGCCATCTTCTCGATGTCCTCCGTGACCTCTTCCTGCATGATGTCGACCACGTCATCGATGGTGATGATGCCGACCATCCTGTTCTCGTTGTCCACCACGGGCATCGCAGTCAGGTCGTATTTCTGGAACATCTTTGCGGCGTCCTCCTGGTCGGTGAGGGTGCCTATGCTGATGACGTTGTCATCCATTATGTCCCCGACAAGCTTGTCGGGGCTGTTTATCACCAGAGACCTCAGCATCACCGTCCCGACGAGCGTGCGCTGCTCCCCGAGGACATAGCATATGTTGACGGTCTCAGAGTCCATGCCTATGTCTCTGATCCTCGATATGGCCTGCTGTACGGTCATCGCTTCCTTGAGGTCCACGTATTCGACCGTCATAAGGCTCCCGGCGCTGCCGTCGGGATATTTCAAAAGCTTGTTGATATACCGCCTGGTGTCCGGGCTTGCATGCTTCAGAAGCCTGTCGACGATGTTGGCGGGCATCTCCTCGAGGAGGTCCGTGGCATCGTCTGCCATCAGGTTGTCGATGATGTTTGATGCTTCCCTGTCTGACAGGGACTGAATAATGTACTGCTGATCGTCCAGCTCCAGGTTGGCGAAGACATCCACAGCCATGTCCTTGGGCAGGATGCGGAACATCTTCAGGGAATCCTCGTCCTCCATGTCGTCCATAATGGCAGCGACATCCTGTGCCTGCATGTCTGCCATTGCACTGCGGAGAGCGGAGTAATTCTTCTCCTCCAGGAGCTTTTTCAGGACTTTCTCGTCTTCAATAACCCTCTCGTCCATGAGTTCCCTCCGTTACAGAAAATGGCCTCGTCCCACGATCGGGGCAAGGGTACGTCGCTGCTGAATAAACCACCGCTCATGGAACCACCACCCTTCCTGAATAGAGATATGCTCATCTGGAGCAAGTAAAAGTCTATTCTACATGAGGGGAGATGTCAAACAAAAAAAGCATGTTCCCGGGAGGCCCGTACGGGGCCCCGGAATGGGGCTTGAATTCTTGACATAAACAGTCATCGGGGATATTTTTAATGGAACAACAGGACATATAAATAAAGGTATTCAGGGACGGTTTATCATGAAAATCTACGAAGAACTTCAGGACAGGGGACTAATCGCACAGGTTACGGATGAAGAGCCGATAAGGAAGCTGCTCGACAAGGGCGAGGCGACTTTCTACATCGGATTCGATCCGACTGCGGACAGCCTGCATGTAGGACATTTCATGGCACTCTGCCTCATGAAGAGGCTCCAGCAGGCGGGAAACAGGCCGATAGCACTGGTCGGCGGCGGTACCGGTTATATTGGGGACCCTTCCGGACGCACTGACATGCGCAAGATGATGACTCCCGAGACGATAGAGCACAACTGCGAATGCTTCAAGGCCCAGATGTCCAGGTTCATCGAGTTTGGAGAGGGCAAGGCCCTCATGGTCAACAACGCGGACTGGCTCCTAAAGCTCAATTATGTGGATGTCCTGAGAGAGGTCGGACCGTATTTCTCCGTCAACAACATGCTGAGGGCAGAGTGCTACAAGCAGCGCATGGAGAGAGGCCTGTCATTCCTGGAATTCAACTACATGATCATGCAGAGCTACGACTTCTACTACATGTTCAAGACCCTCGGGTGCAACATGCAGTTCGGCGGCGATGACCAGTGGTCCAACATGCTCGCCGGAACCGAGCTCATAAGGAAGAAGCTCGGAAAGGACGCATATGCAATGACCATGACACTGCTCCTCAACTCCGAAGGCAAGAAGATGGGCAAGACTGCGAGGGGAGCCGTCTGGCTCGATCCAAACAAGACGTCTCCGTACGAATTCTATCAGTACTGGAGAAACATCAACGACGCCGATGTCATGAAATGCTTCAAGATGCTGACCTTCCTCCCTCTCGAGGAGATCTCCGAAATAGAGAAATGGGATCCGTCCAGGATCAATGAAAAGAAGGAGCTTCTTGCACACGAGCTGACCGAGCTCGTCCATGGCAAGGAAGAAGCCGACAAGGCGCAGGCTGCCGCAAGGTCCGTATTCGTGGAAGGCGGCACGGACGCACCGGAAGTCGAGTTCTCGATGACCGATCTTAAGGACGGCAGAATATCTGCCTCGGACATCCTCGTCAAGTGCGGATTTGCGAAGTCGAGGAGCGAGGCAAGAAGGCTGCTCGATCAGGGCGGCGCCGAGATAAACGGCGAAAAGGCCACCTTCTCCTCCAGCTATTCGGAAGATGAGCTGAGAAAGGGCTTCCTAGTCAAGAAGGGCAAGAAGAACATCAAGAAGGCGGTACTGAAATAGGCACGGGCCTTTACCTTTAAATGAGAACAGCTGTAAAAATCACATCCGTTATATTGATCATCGCACTTGCGGCGTGCTGCTATTTCTTCCTGCCGGAGGATCTGACTTCCCACGGCATAGAGGCCTCCCAGTTTCCGG
>JBMNPE010000025.1:0-20731 GCA_050943435.1 Oscillospiraceae bacterium
AACGGAGTAGGCAAGGAAAAGGGCGTGGTTCTCGAATTTGTCCCGATAGATTCGCTCACCAAGGCCGAAACCGACGTCAAGGCAGGGGAGCAGGTCGACATGGTTCAGGCATATTTTGCCGGCATCGACACCGACCGCGACACACTCGGGATACAGGCATTCGAGGACGTATTCCCGCAGTCCGAAATGGACGCACATTTTGCCGGAATCCCTGAGAACTGCCTCAATCTTGGCAAAATCGACGGTAAGATGTACGGGCTTGCCTTTACATTCTCCACCCCTATGCTCTACGTCAATGCAACACTGCTCGAGGAAGCCGGAATTGACCCCACTACAGCCCCTGCGGACTGGGACGAGCTATATGACTGGTGCAAGACAGTAAAGGAGCAGACAGGCAAATACGGGCTTGCGCTCTCGCCGTCCAATTCTACAGGATGGGTAACCGACAGCATCCTCTATTCGAACGGTGCACAGGTGCTTAGCGACGACAGGACCGAATGCGTGTTTGCCAGCGAAGAGGGAATAAAGGCATTCACAACCTGGAAGAAGTTCTACACCGACGGAGTTGCGGTAGGAGGTTCCGATGGAGACGCCATGCAGTCATTCCTGGCAGGGGAAGCCGCAATGCACATCCAGTCGACCTCTGTCTATACGGCCATCAAGAGCACTTTTGAACAGGCAGGATGGGAGCTCACAGGGTACCCGATGCCCGGATTCGACGGAAAGGATTCCGTCCCGACAAACTCTGGTTCTGCCATTGTTGTCCGCCCGGACAGCGAGAAGAAGGCCCAGGCAATCTGGGAAGTCATTAAGTACGTGACCGGGGACGAGGGCTACACGATAATCACTTCACAGATAGGGTATCTGCCGCTAAGGCCGTATCTCGCAGACGACGAGAACTATCTCAAGGGATTTGTCGATGAAAACCCGATAATCCGACAGAACATCGAGCGCCTGCAGTATGTGCAGCCCGCGACAATCTGGCCCGGTGAACACGCAGCAGAGCTCAGGACGCTGTATTCCGACATGGCTGTCAAGGCCCTCACGACTGATGCCGATGTGGCCGAGACGATGAAGGAATACCAGGACCAGATGAACCAGTACATCTCCGGCTGATTACTGCAGGAGATTCGTATCCATGAACAACGATGTGATGCAGGGAGCGGCTGGCTCCCTGCATGCTGATAAGAGAATTGAGATATCTAAACCGCTGGGGAAAGGCGGGAGAGAGGTGCCCTCGGGTGTAAAGCCCTGGCTTTTCCTCATCCCGACGCTGGTCCCGCTGGCGTTCTGGATGATAAAACCGCTTTTCCAGATGCTCATCTACGTGTTCGACGACTGGAACATGGTTCCGGGGACGGAGCCCGAATTTGTAGGATTCCAGAACTTTATCGACCTCTTCAGGACGCCGGATTTCGGGACAGCCATCGGAAACACGTTCTATTACATCCTCATGATGATGCCGTTTTCGGTTATTCTGCCGGTCATCATCGCGGCACTTCTACAACAGCTGCCTGACAAAGCGCAGAGGATATTCCGCGCGCTCATACTGACTCCGCTCATTATGCCTCCCGTGGCGACATCCACAGTGTTCAGCTGGCTCTTCAACCAGACAAACGGCCTTGTAAACCACGTGCTGGTGTCGATGGGCCTCCTCACGGACGGCGTCAATTTCTTCATGACGGAGGGACTCGCCCGCTTCACGATAAGCCTGATTACAGGGTGGAAGACTCTCGGATTCGCCGTCCTAATGTATTCTGCTGCGATAACATCAATAAACCCCGAGTACTACGAGGCAGCAAAGATGGATGGTGCGGGCGGCGCGAGGAGATTCTTGGATATCACGATACCCCTGCTCTCCCCGACGGTCATGCTGATGATCATGATGAGCATACTTTTCGCGAGCCAGTGGACATTCGCGTATATAGACGTGCTCACTCAGGGAGGACCGTACGGGACCACCTCCAATTTCTACTATCTCATTTATACATACGCATTCGGAAACTCGAGCGTCGGGCTCAGTGCCGCTGCTTCCCTCGTATTCATTGTGATATTCGGGATTATAGCTGTGGTGCTGCAGAAAATCTCCCGAAAGCTCGCGTTCTATGACAACTGAGGAGGCCCGGACATGAAGAAAACCGCAGGACGCATGCTCACATACGCCATCCTCATAATAATTTCGTTTTTCTCGCTCTTCCCGATATACTGGATGTTCATTTCCTCGGTTAAGGGGAGCAGCGAGATCCTCGGGTACGGCCTCTTTGCCAAGAACCCGACTTTCAGGAACTACATCGACGCATTCACGACTGTGCCCCTTCTGAGGATGCTCGGGAATTCGGCATTCATTGCCGTTGCGACTACTGCTATGAACCTGTTCGCAGCAGTGCTGTTTGCGTATGCCTTCATGCGCTGGGATTTCAAGGGGAAATCATTTATCTACGGCCTGCTGTCGGTGACATGGCTCATCCCTGTGCAGGTCATAATGGTCCCCAACTACCTCGAGATAATACACATGGGGCTCAACAACACTCTCATTGCAATGGTGCTGCCCAACATGTTCTCTGTCTTCGCGAACATCACTATGTACCAGAGTTTCAATTCGATGCCGAGGGCACTCATAGACGCAGCGAGGATGGACGGGAGCTCGGAGCTTCAGATATTATTTAACATTGTGTTGCCCAACATGCGCTCTTCTGTGGCGTCGCTGTGTATCATCACTATGATAAATGCATGGAACAACTACCTGTGGCCGTCGCTGATAGCTAGGACCAAGGAGATGATGCCGATCACGATAGGTCTAAAATCCTTCATAGGGACCGACTCCTACATGTGGGGAGCCTCGATGGCAGCATCCGCGATAGCGACTATACCGATGCTCATTGTCTACATAGTGATGAACAGGCAGATAATGAGCTCATTCATGAAAGGCGGAATCAAGTAATGGAATACAAGGCAAATGCGCCTATGAATTTCAGACGCGCAGGCAACATCCGGGAACTCGGCGGATACGCCGGGGCAGGAGGAAGGCCTCTCAACACCCGCAGGCTGCTGCGCGGCGGTGATCTCTCGAGACTCGACCAGAACGAGCTCGAGGCGCTCAGGGAATACGGGATCCGCACGAGCATCGACCTCCGCGCCGCGGAGGAAAAGTACAAGGACGATCCCATGAGCAGGAGCGACAGCTTTTTCTACTATTCAGTGCCGATCAAGGGTTCACTCGACCACATGGTCCCGGGCAGGATCATGTACGACCTATACATCGGAATACTGGAGGAGCAGAAGGACTGCTTTTCGAGGACGCTCAGGCTCATTGCCAGGGAGCCCGATGGAATAATCTTCCACTGCACCGCAGGAAAGGACAGGACGGGACTCACGGCCATGCTCGTGCTCTCTCTGTGCGGAGTCTCTGAGGAGCAGATAATAGCCGACTACTGCACATCCGGGGACAACAACAAAGATGAGACCGCCGAGCAGATAGCGATGCTAGAAAAGAGCGGATACAAGGGAATTCCGCACGAGGTCTTCGAATCGAGGCCTGAGACCATGGCCGGGACTATCGAGTATCTCCGGGAACACTACGGGGACACTGAAAAGTATGTGCTCTCAACTGGGCTCTCGAAAGAGGACATCGGACTCATAAGAAAGAAGATGCTTGGAGACTAGGATGGGAAGCATTGAAATTAAGCATATTAAGAAGTCATTCCAGAAGACTGAGGTGCTCAAGGACATAACAGTCAGCATCCGAGACGGGTCCTTCACGATACTGCTGGGGCCATCCGGATGCGGAAAGTCCACCCTGTTAAGGATACTGTGCGGACTCGAAAAGCCGGACAGCGGCGAAGTGTGGATAGCCGGCAGGAACGTGACCGATGCCGAGCCGAAGGACCGCGGAGTCGCAATGGTGTTCCAGAACTACGCCCTGTACCCGCACATGACTGCCCTGCAGAACGTGGAATACTGCCTCAAAATCCAGAAGATACAGAAGGACGAGAGGCGCAGGATGGCGATGGACGCCTTAAAGACTGTCGAGCTCGAGGACCAGGCGGACAAGCTGCCGTCCCAGATGTCAGGAGGACAGCGCCAGCGCGTTGCCCTCGCGAGGGCTATTGTAAAGAAGCCCGAGGTTTTCCTGATGGACGAGCCCCTTTCAAACCTCGACGCAAAGCTGCGCGGACAGATGAGAAGGAGCCTGCTGGAACTCCACCAGAAGCTCGGCACAACGTTTGTATACGTGACCCACGACCAGACTGAGGCCATGTCGATGGGCGACAAGATCATGCTCATCAACGAAGGCCGCGTTATCCAGGAGGGAAGCCCCAAGGAGATGTACACCGACCCGAGGAGCGAGTTCGTGGCCGGGTTTATTGGGAATCCCCCTGCGAACATCCTCAAGACGCCTTTCGGGACAGTGAGCATAAGGCCCGAGGACATAAGGATCGGGTTCAGGGATAAACCTGACGAGAAAATCAGCGGGACATATCTGGTTCCGGGAACGGTTAGGGCATACGAGCCCATGGGAAGCGACATTTTGTTCGACGTGGATTCAGGCCTCGGCCCGCTGAGGGTCAAGGCGGAGAACCTCTGGACGGATGTGCCCGACAGGTGCAGCCTCTACATCCCCAGGGACAAAATACTGTACTTCGACAGGAACGGGGACAGGCTTACCGAAGCGTTCCAGGAGAGCTCGCAGCTTGACGGGATCATTTCCGGACTCACTGCATCAGCCTGAAACAGGCAGAATATACTGAAGAGCCTGCGCCGCACATGCCGGAACATTGACATGCTGGCTGCGCAGGCTGTATCATATTGCCTGTAAAAACCGCCCGTGGAGGGCGGAAAACACAGTACAAAAACGGGGAGCTCGCGTGCGCGGGCTGAGAGTGGACGCATAGGTCCTGACCCGCAACCTGATTTGGATAATGCCAACGTAGGGATAATATGGAGCCGATGTCAAAGCATTGTCCTTTCGGGCAGTGCTTTTTTCATTGCCTGGAAATATTCCGGCAGCCCAGAAGGAGGATGGGAAAATGTTTGCAGAATGCCTTGAAAACGTGAGAAAAACAGTGCCGCTGGTGCACAACATCACAAACTACGTCACAGTGACCGACGTGGCCAATGCGATACTGGCCTGCGGGGGGAGCCCGATAATGTCGGACGACCCTGATGACGTCGAGGACATTACTTCGATATGCGGCGGGCTCAACATCAACATCGGAACCCTCAACAAGCGCAGCATAGAGGGGATGCACATTGCAGGAAAGAAGGCAAAGGAGCTCGGCCATCCGATACTCCTCGACCCGGTCGGGGCAGGTGCTTCCCGCCTGCGCACGGATACCGCGGTTTCCCTCATGGACGAGCTGCATTTCAATGTGATACGCGGGAACGTGTCGGAGATTAAGACCCTTATGCTCGGCAGCAGCACAACAAAGGGCGTCGACGCCGACAAGGCCGACGCCGTGACGGACGAAAACCTCTCAGAGATGACCAAGCTCGTAAAGCAGTTTTCAGCTGCTTCCGGCTCTATAATCGCCGTGACCGGGGCAATCGACCTGGTTGCCGACCCCGATAAATGCTACGTCATCCGCAACGGCAGGAAGGAAATGAGCTCCATAACCGGAACCGGATGCCAGCTCTCCGGGATTATGACGGCATATATAGTGGCCAACAAAGACAACATGCTCGAAGCCGCAGCCGCGGCCGTCTGCCTGATGGGGCTCTCCGGCGAAATCGGCTGGTCCCACATGCAGAGCTATGAGGGCAACTCCACATACAGGAACAGGATAATCGACGCCATCTACAACATGGACGGGGAGATGCTGGAAAAAGGCGCGAAATTTGAAATAGTTTAACGACGCCTTATAAGGAAGGGAATACAGGATTATGGCTTTAAATAAGGATTCTCTGCTGCTCTACGCAGTTACGGACAGGCACTGGCTCGGCGGCAGAAGGCTCATAGACGACGTGGAGGAAGCAATAAAGGGCGGAGTCACGTTTGTCCAGGCGAGGGAAAAGGACGACATGGCGATGAGCCACGACGACTACTTAAAGGAAATCCTCGAGCTCAAGGCCCTCTGCGCAAGGTACTGGGTGCCTTTCGTGGTGGACGACGACGTAGACCTCGCCATAGAGGCGGGTGCCGACGGAGTGCACGTCGGACAGCACGACATGGAGGCCGGCTCAGTGAGGGAGAAGATAGGCAGGGACAAGATCCTCGGGGTTTCTGCGCAGACTGTCGAGGAGGCAGTCCTGGCAGAGAAAAACGGCGCAGACTACCTCGGCGTAGGTGCGGTTTTCCACACCGGCTCCAAGGCGGACGCTGACGACGTGAGCCACGAGACACTGGGGGACATCTGCAGGGCCGTTTCCATCCCTGTCATCGCAATAGGCGGCATTACGAAGGACAATGTCCACGAGCTCGCCGGAACCGGAATAGTGGGGGTTGCAGTCATTTCAGCTATATTCGCGAAAGACGACAGGGAAAAGGCCGCCAGAGAGCTCAAGAAGAGCACCCTGGAGATGCTCGGAAGATGATCCGGAGTGCCATATTCGACATAGACGGGACCCTTCTCGATTCCATGAAGGTCTGGGACGACCTCGGGGCGAGATACCTCCGGTCACGGGGAGTGGAGCCCGAGGAGAACCTCGCAGAGACACTCTTCCCGATGACACTCGAGGAGGGGTGCTCCTACATGAAGGAGCACTACAGACTCCCCGAGGGCGAAGAGACCATAAAGAAGGGCATCGGTGACATATTTGCCCGCTTCTACAATGAGGAAGCAGAGCTCAAGCCCGGGGCCGCGGAATATGTGCGGAAGCTGCACGGCATGGGAATCCCGATGGTACTCGCGACAGTGGGGGACGCCCAGCTCGAAAGGAACGCCCTCAGGAGGCTCGGAATCCTCGGATGCTTTAAAAAGCTGTTCAACTGCGGTGACTACGGGACCTCCAAGCGCGAGCCGCTCATCCACCTCAAGGCAGCGGAGTTTCTGGGGACAAAGCCTTCTGAGACAGCCGTGTTCGAGGACACGTACGCCGCAGTCCATTCGGCACATACAGCGGGATTCTTCGTGGCAGCGGTCGAGGACGCGGCGAGCAGCGCGGACCGGGACAAAATACGAAAAGAGGCCGATATCTATATCCGGGACTTTGAGAAAGCCCCGGATCCGGAGGAAATCTTTCTAAAAAACTAATGTCGACACGCGCGGGGCCGCCGGGTCCTGCGCTTATATCGAAAGCGGCTGACCGGGGGCACCACCTTCCGCCGCTATACAAAATTAATGCAGATTCTGTTAGGAGGCAGACGATGAAGACAGCATTAACAATCGCCGGAAGCGATTCCAGCGGAGGCGCCGGCATTCAGGCCGATATCAAGACGATGACCATGAATGGGGTATTCGCAATGAGCGCAATTACGGCGCTGACAGCGCAGAATACTACCGGCGTAATCGGAATCCTCAACTCCACACCGGAGTTCCTAAAGCAGCAGATAGACGAGGTGTTCGAGGACATCCGCCCCGACGCAGTCAAGATCGGGATGGTCAGCGAGAGCGGCCTGATAAGGGTCATCGCGGAAAGGCTCAAGTTCTACAAGGCTGAGAACATTGTGCTCGACCCCGTCATGGTAGCCACGAGCGGGGCAAAGCTCATAAGCGACGACGCGATAGAAACCCTCCAGAAGGAGCTCATACCGCTAGCCATGGTCATAACCCCTAACATCCCGGAGGGGGAAGTGCTCTCCGGCATGAAGATAACCTCCGAGGATGGCATGAACGAGGCTGCGAGGGCGATATACGAAAAATTCGGCTGCAGCGTCCTCCTCAAGGGCGGGCACAGCCTCGACGACGCAAACGACCTTCTCTACGGGAAGGGCGGGGCACGCTGGTTCCGCGGGAAGCGCATAGACAACCCCAACACACACGGCACCGGCTGCACTCTCTCTAGCGCAATAGCTTCCAACCTCGCCAAGGGATTCGACCTCGAGACATCCGTGAGCCGGGCCAAGGAGTACCTCTCCGGGGCACTCGCCGCAAT
Source organism: Oscillospiraceae bacterium (assembly GCA_050943435.1). Taxonomy (GTDB): domain Bacteria; phylum Bacillota; class Clostridia; order Oscillospirales; family Ruminococcaceae; genus RGIG5675. The sequence continues at coordinate 8,032 of JBMNPE010000025.1, forward strand.
GCTAGACCTCGGGCACGGACGCGGGCCCATGAACCACGCGTTCAACCTCACCGGGAAATTTGCCGAGGAGGCCGGGGACTGATGAGCAGGAAGAAGACATCCCTCTTCGACAACGGCCTCATATGGTTCGGGGCCGGCGTATCGCTCGCTGAGATACTCACTGGGACATACATTGCCCCGCTCGGCTTCTGGAAGGGATTTGCGGCAATACTTCTCGGGCACCTCATAGGCGGGGTTCTCTTTTATCTCGCCGGTGTAATAGGCGGGAAGACCGGGAAGAGCGCCATGGAGACCGTCAAGATGACATTCGGCGCAGGCGGCGGAAAACTGTTCGCGGTGCTCAACATAGTCCAGCTCGTCGGCTGGACCGCAATAATGATCTACGACGGCGCAAATTCGGCCTCCGGGATCTGAAATCCCGGGCACTGGGTGTGGTGCATCGTTATAGGCGGACTTATAGTGGTGTGGATACTCGTCGGGATCACGAACCTCGGAAAGGTCAACACCGTCTCAATGGCGGCGCTGTTCATACTGACAATAGTCCTCTGTGTGGTCCTCTCGAGGCAGGGAGGCACCCCTGAGTCAGCATCCGACGCGATTTCCTTCGGGGCGGCCCTCGAGCTGTCTGCATCTATGCCGATTTCCTGGCTCCCGGTAGTCAGCGACTACACCCGGGAAGCCGAAAAGCCCGTCGGGGCATCCCTCGTCAGCACTATAGTCTACAGCCTGGTCAGCATATGGATGTTTGTGATAGGCATGAGTGCGGCCCTGTTCACCGGGACCACGGACATTGCCGAGATCATGATACGAGCCGGACTCGGAATAGCCGGGCTCCTGATAATAGTGTTCTCAACTGTCACTACGACGTTCCTCGATGCCTATTCAGCAGGGATATCCTGCGAATCTGTTTCAAAGAAGATAGACGGGAAAAAGGCGGCCATAGCTGCCACAATAATAGGAACGGTCTGCGCGATAGCCTTCCCGATGGACGACATCACGAATTTCCTCTATTTCATAGGGTCAGTGTTTGCCCCGATGGCAGCGGTAATGATAGGGACGTATTTCATCCTCGGGACCGATTCCGAGGGAAAATCCTTCGACTGGCTCAACCTGATAGTGTGGGCAGCGGGATTCGTGCTCTACAGGATACTGATGCGCGTCGACATCCCGTGCGGGTACACTCTTCCGGACATCGTCTTCACTGTGCTGCTGACCGTAATAGCCGGAAAGATAAGGAAAAAGCGCGAGAGCGCATGAAGTCCTGTTACTTTCAAAGCCTGCGGAAAACATTTCCACGGGCTTTCTTGTTCCCTGCGTGCGGGCGGCATTCTGCAGGGCTCCCGGAACCGGACTGTTTGGCATCCGGGCAAAAAAGGATATAATCAGAACATCCGGGCCGGAAAGCGCAGGCGGTGTCCTGCCGGGATACGGAGGATGAGGACATGAAGAAAAACACCATTATTATTTTTCTGAGAACAGCTGCGATAATAGAGGCGGCAATGGCGGTGTACTGCGTTGCGGTCATTGCCTTCCAGGGGGTCATCAAGCAGATGGACTTCGTCTCCGCAGAAGCATCGGAGTATACTGTCTACCCTGTGTTTCCGGCTGTCACATGCCTCATCTACGCAGTGTTCATGTTCATAGCGCTGGCCCAGGTCAAGAAGCCGACCAGGGACCCATATAAAAAGGCCATGGTGCTCGGTGTGGTCTTTGTGGCGGTGTACTTCTTCGTGAGGATTTTAAACACGCTGGAAAATGTCGTGACTATGGATATGTTCAGCGTGTCCGGGTACATGTCAGCCTATTACGCGATTAAGGGCTTCATGACCAATGTCACTATTATAGGAAACCCCGTGGCATTTTTCTTCCTGCTGTTCGCCCTCGGGGCATACACTGCAGTGCCTCCGGACGGGCAGAACGGCCCGCAGTACCCGGATGTACAGCCGGGACAGCAGGTCTGAGGTGAACAGAAGATGAATGAAAAACAGCTGAGATCGGCTCTCGCCGATGAATACAAGAGCGCGAGGAAGGGCCTCGCAGGACTCATGGCAGCGGCAGTCGGCGCGAGGACAGTCCTGGTGGTGCTGGAACTCTTAGTCTCTGTATACGCGGGAGAATCCGTGCCGGAGATTCTCAGAAGCATACTGGGATATGGCTGCATGGTGCTCTTTGCCGTCCTGATAGTGCAGGGAAGGAGGGCATTTGCGTATCTCGGAGCCGCCGGAGGCATTCTGATATTAATAAATGGAATAAGGGCCGTTGTCACACTGGAGGACCTCGGCCAGTACATTGTGATCTTCCGGGCATATGTCATTTCACTGATAGCTGCCGGTGCCATCGAAGCCGCAATGATGTTCTGGGCCGCGTACGGCAGAAGGTTCAGGCCGTACTATACGGCCACCGATGAGCTCGAGATGAGAATATCGGAGTACAAGAAGATGAGCGGACAGATGAAATAGAACAGATTTCCACAGTAATTGAGGGAGAAGCCTGTGGGCTTCTCCATTTTTTATGCAATTTTTTTTGTATATTCATTTTCGCCGGCCTCTGATATACTGGAAAAGGACCAGCCGGCTGGCTTTTTAGCCGTCAGCCGGCGGAAAAAATGACTGCTGGAAGGAATATGACATGCCGATCCGCGTTGAAAACGAAACTGGAGAGCTCAGGAGAGTGGTGCTGCAGCGTCCGGGAAGGGAACTCGAGCACCTGAGTCCCGACACTATGGAAGCCCTCCTTTTTGACGACATTCCTTACCTCTACGGCGCACAGGCAGAGCACGACCGCTTTGCAGAGATACTGCGGGAAGCCGGGGCCCAGGTGCTCTACCTCGAGGACCTGGTCGTAGAGGCCATTTCCACGGACCCCGGCATAAGGGACAGGTTCATAGCCGACGCAATCGACAGGGCAGGGGGAGTTGCCTCCGTATACAGGGACGAGCTCTTCCGGTATCTGTCGGGGATAGAAGACCTGCACGAGATGGTCTCCAGGACCATAGAGGGGATAAGCCTCGGGGAGCTCTCCTCCGGGGACAGAAACTCGCTGCCGTGGCTCGTGCAGCCGCAGTCCCACTTCGTCATGGACCCGATTCCAAACATCTACTTTACGAGGGACCCGTTCGCCTCGATAGGGAGGGGAGTGTGCATCAGCCACATGAACACCGTTACGAGGCAGCGCGAGACCCTCTACGGAGAGTACATCTTCAAGTACCATCCGGATTTCAGGGATGTCCCCATATACTACAGCCCCGACATACCACTGAGCATAGAAGGCGGCGACATCCAGAACCTCAGCAGCAGGGTCGTGGCTGTCGGGATTTCACAGAGGACGCAGCCCGAGGCCGTTGAGCGGCTTGCCTCCGCCGTATTCTCAGATGAGGAATCCTCTGTTGAGACCATTCTCGCAGTGGAGATACCGCGTTCCAGGGCCTTCATGCACCTCGACACAGTGTTCACGCAGGTGGACTGTGACAAGTTCCTCATCCACCCCGGAGTCGTAGATTCCATGAGGGTCTTCGAGCTCACCGGAAAGGGGACCGGGTCTGTAAGGGCAAGGGAGCTCGATGAACCGCTCGAGAAGATCCTCTGCAGGCTCCTCGGGCTCGACGGAATCACTATGATCAGCTGCGGCGGGAAAAACAGGATTGCTTCCGAGAGGGAGCAGTGGAATGACGGGTCGAACACCCTGTGCCTCTCCCCCGGGAAAGTCGTCGTCTACGACAGGAACTACGTAACGAACGAGGCCCTGGAAGAGGCAGGTGTAGAGATAATAAAGCTCCCGAGCTCCGAGCTCTCGAGGGGACGCGGGGGACCGCACTGCATGAGCATGCCGCTCGAGCGCGGCATCTGAAGATAAGTGGAAAACTGACGGAGGTATCTAAGCAATGGCCGTAAATCTAAGGGGCAGGAGCCTGCTCACTCTTCTCGACTATTCCGATTCAGAGATAAGGTATCTGCTGGATCTCGCGCACGACTTTAAACACCTCAAGCGGACCGGCACTCCGCACCGCAGGCTCGAGGGCAGGAATGTGGTGCTCATATTTGAAAAGACCTCAACCAGGACGAGGTGCTCTTTTGAGACAGCCGCGTACGACCTCGGTATGTGGGCAACCTACCTGGGGCCGGGAACGAGCCAGCTCGGCGGAAAAGAGAGCGTAGAGGACACCGCAAAAGTGCTCGGAAGGCTCTACGACGGGATTGAATACAGGGGATTCAGCCAGAAGACGGTCGAGATGCTGGCTTCCGCGTCTGGAGTCCCGGTGTGGAACGGCCTCACCGATGAGTTCCACCCCACGCAGATGCTTGCTGACCTCATGACTGTGGAGGAGAAGCTCGGGAGGCTAAGAGGCGTGAACCTCACATTCTTCGGGGACGCGAGGAACAATGTTGCCAATTCCCTCATGGTCGCCTGCTCGAAGATGGGTCTCAATTTCACGGCCTGCGGCCCGAAGGAGCAGTTCCCCGCAGAGGAGCTCGTCGAAAGGTGCAGGGACTTATGCCGCACAAGCGGCGGAAGCGTGAGGCTCACTGAGGACCCCGAGGAAGGCGCCAGGGGAGCGGACGTGCTCTATACCGACATCTGGGTCTCCATGGGGGAGCCTGATTCCATATGGAAGCAGAGAATATCCCTGCTCGAGCCGTACAGGGTGGACTCGAGGCTCATGGGGATGGCAGCTGACGACGCGGTGTTCATGCACTGCCTGCCCTCATTCCACGACACAAACACAAAGACGGGCATGGAGATAAAGGAAAAATTCGGGCTCACGGAGATGGAGGTCTCCGACGAGGTGTTCAGGAGCCCGAGGTCGGTCGTGTTCGACGAGGCCGAAAACCGCATGCACACGATAAAGGCCGTCATGTACGCGACTCTCTGCTGAAGGAACCGCCATGAAGATAGTAGCGGCACTCGGGGGGAATGCCCTGGGGCTTACCCCGTCAGAACAGCTGAGGAACGCCGAAAAGGCGGCTTCAGCGATAGCCGAGCTCGCAGAAGACGGGTTCAGCATAATAGTGGTGCACGGAAACGGCCCGCAGGTAGGGATGATAAACCTCGGGATGAATTATTCCGCTGGGAGCGGGGTCATACCTGAGGAGATCCCGCTTGCCGAGTGCGGGGCTATGAGCGAGGGATACATAGGCTATCACCTGCAGAACACGATCTCCAATGAGCTCAATAAGCGAGGCCTCGACATAGGGGTTGCAACTGTCATCACGCAGGTCGTGGTGGACAGGTACGATCCGGCCTTCCAGGATCCCACTAAGCCGATAGGCAGCTTCTACTCAAAAGAGGAAGCCGACAGGCTGGCGGCAGAGAAGGGATGGACGATGAAGGAGGATGCCGGAAGGGGCTGGCGCAGGATGGTCCCGAGCCCGGAGCCGTGCGACATTGTTGAAAAGGATGCGGTCCGAAGGTTATCGGATGCGGGGACGATCGTGATAGCCGCCGGGGGCGGCGGAATTCCCGTAGTGAGGAAGAACGGCAGGCTCGAGGGAGTCGCCGCAGTAATAGACAAGGACCTCGCCGCAGAAAAAGTGGCGGAGCTTTCCGGGGCTGACAGGCTGATAATACTTACAGCAGTCGACGGGGCCTATCTCGGGTGGAATACTGAAAACAGAAAGAAGATAGACAGAATGACCCCTGTTGAGGCATTCCAGCTCTGCGAGGAAGGGTGCTTTGCCAAGGGCAGCATGCTTCCCAAGGTAAAGGCGGCCGCAAGGTTTGCGGAATATGGAGGGGTCTCCGTCATAGCCTCGCTGGACGACGCTGTGAAGGCCGCTTCCGGGAAGGCCGGTACGATAGTTGCAGAGAAGACATTCCCGAGAGAATGATCCAGGACTGGTTGTTTACAGGTACTTTTCCAGCCTGCACTGTTCCACGACTTCCGTGCCCAGCAGAGTGACAGCCCGGGAGGGGCAGAGGCTTATGCACCTGTAGCACATGGCGCACCTTGTCCCCGGGACGGCCCTGATAATCGGCTTTTCTCCCGGATCCGGGGAAGGAGAGGCCTGCATATGGATATTGCCCATGGGGCAGACTTCTGCGCATGTTCCGCACCCGACGCATTTTTCCGGGTCGATCTTAAGGCCTGCCGCATAATGTGAGGTCCTGCCATAGAACCAGAGGCGCTGGCCGAACAGGCCGGCTATGTGATTCAGGAAACCGAGGCCTTCCCTGGGGTATTTTCCATTCTTTATCTGCTCTGCTGCCTGGTCGATCTTCTTCGCTGCTCTGAGGACGATCTCGTGATTTTCCTCACGGGATTTTTTGAGGGCCCTTTTGTCGCAGACGCTGTCCGGCATTCGAACCTGCAGGCCGCCGGCCACAATGGCACCGTATTTTCTGAGCACGCGGGCTGCACACCCGGTCCCATCCCCGCTGAAGGCTCCCATTGTGGTGAGGCAGATTATGTGCTTTCCGCTCCACAGGTCCGGTTGCTGCCGGATATAATCGCGGACCATCAGCGGGGCATTGGAAAACTGCGTCGGGTATCCGAGGACAAGGAGGTCCGCCCTTCGTATGAGCTCAGCGGTCCCATCCGATTCTACAGGCGTCGTGACGGCGCCGGGATCGAGGTCCCTTGCAAGCCTTTCCACGCAGTATTTAGTGTTCCCGGTGCCGCTCATATATACCCCGAGCACGGGAATCTCGTTTTTCATGAGCTTTCACCTTCCAGAAATAAATCACCTTAAAATGTATCTGTCCGCAGTCATGATTTTTTCACTGACAAAGCAAAATCTGCGCAAAATCTGATATGTACGGCAGCACTCTTATGGAGGCTGATGACAGTTATTGCTTCCGCATTTTGACAGGGAGGCTCGGTAAGCTTCAGGATAGACTTGATCCTCTTGGGTTATCGCGAAGAAAACCTCAGAGTCCAAAATGAGGCTGCCGGCAGCCGGAGACTGAATAAACAAATGCTAAGCTGGGGGAACTGTGACATGGGAAGTGTGCTCTTGGTAGAAGACAATCCAGGCGCCGCAGAAAAAATTGTGCGCTATATCGGCAATATATCTGAGGAGCTTGCGGTGCACACTGTCTCAGAGGCCGGCACAGCCCTGCAGTACGCAAAAACAAACGATATTTCCCTGTTTATCATCGACATTCAGCTCAAGGACTACAAAGGGACCAGACTTGCAAAGCAGCTGAGGGAACTGCCGGAATACCGGTACACCCCGATAATATTCGAAACGGCACTTGCAGATGAGGAGCTTTCTGCCTACAGGGATTTGAAGTGCTACAGCTTCCTTATAAAGCCGTTTACGGAAGAGGAATTTGCCGAGGCATTCCGCGATGCGCTTGGACTGTCGAGACAGATTAACCGGAAGGCCAGGACAATCCGGATCGAGCAGAAGCAGTTCATATTGGAATATTCCGTACAGGATATTGCATACATAGAATCCTTCGGGAAAAAGCTTGTGATTCACACTTGGAGCCACCTGTCCGGCGCAAAGGAGGACGTGATTTCCGGATATACACTGTCCGGCTTCTTCGCTCTGCTGGATGACCCTGAGTTTGTCCAGTGCCATAAGAGCTACATTGTGAACAAGTCATATATCGAGAAAATTGACAAATCCGGGAGAAAGATTTTCCTCAGAGGATATGCCGACGCAATCCCCGTCGGAAATAAATACCAGACCGAATTATGGGGGCAGCCATGGATTTCCTGACGGCTCTAGTGCAGATGGGTCTGGACGCCGGGCTGCTGACCCTCTGCTGTGAATTTGTTTTCCGGACCAGGGCGGAAAGAAGGTGGAAGGACTTTTTAATCTTCCCCATTTTCCTTGTGCTCTGTGCAGTGACGAGGGTGGACATAGCTGTCGGTGAGGATCTGACTGCGGCTTTCCGAATGGAAGGCTTTGAAATCCTGCCGTCAGACAATATTGCGGGACTGCTGCTTCTGGTCCTTGCGTCGCTGCTCATTAACAGCATATTCTTTGGCTCAAAATCCAACAGGACTGTCTTCTGCGGGACCATGGCCGCATTCTCCATCTTTCTGTTAATCAAGTGCCTGTGTGCAGTTCTCTTTGCCGTCTGCGGAGCTGAGGATGCCGTGCTCATGCTGGGCAGCCGCATCGCTGCGGTGTGCCTGGCTGTCATTCTGGAGATAACTCCGTTTTTCGGTTTTATCCATAAGCTCGTCGAGAGAAGCGGCTTTACGGAGCTGATTGTATTTTCCAATATCGCAGTGCTTCTCATGGCTGTTCTTTCGGTCTTCTCTTTTGATGTGGACAGGATTCTTGCCCACCTGTGGATGATCGTAATAATCATCCTTGCAGTGCTCCTGCTCGACAGCGTCCTGCTTTTCCTGCACCAGCGCAGGATGCAGGAGCAGAAGAGGATCCATATGATCGAGCAGTACGTGCCCATTGTAGAAGAACTGATTTCCCAGGTAAGGGCAAGGCAGCATGAATACCAGAACCGGATGATGGCCATAGAAGCCGCTGTCTCCTCCGCTGATACCCTGGAAGAAGCCAGAAGGGAAGTGGCGGATCTCACGGGAAATATCGGAATCAGCCTGAATGACCGTGAGCTGCTTTCCTGTGACAGCAGAATGATCGCCGGGATGCTGTTCGGCAAAATAAAGCAGGCGGAGGCATCGGGACTTCGCGTTGAACTGTCCCTGCACGGATGCTTCAAGAAAACCTCCACCCCGGAGACAGAGTGGGTCGACGCAATCGGAATCCTCCTGGACAATGCTATCGAGGCTTCCCCTAAAGGGAGCACCATATTTTTATCCAGCAGGAAGGACGGGGGATATCTTGAGCTTACCGTTTCAAATCCTGCACCTCCCATGTCCAATACGGAGTTCATGGCTTTGTTCGGGAAAGGCGTGACGACAAAGGCGGACAGGGACAGCCACGGCTTCGGCCTCTATAACATCCTGCGGATGACGGAGCGGTATCATGGGAAAATCCTGACACGCAACGAATCAGTCGGGGATCAGAATTATGTCGTCTTCGGCATATGCATGCCGTAGGAAATCCGGCACAGCAGGTTTGTCAGGCATGGCACGAACGGGGGCTCAAAGGGAACAAAATTGATTTTGTTCCCGGAAAGCCCCTTCCTGTTTCCAGTCTGTTGAAGCTCATCAATAGGCCCCGTATATTGGAAAGGAACAGGGAAGGGAGGTATTAATTTGGCGGGCCTTGTTAAAAATGAATGGAAGAAAGTCTCTCTTCCCGTGCTGCTGACAACGGCACTTCTGACAGTCGTCATGTGCGTGCTGTCCTGCACAGTGTATAAGAATTATTCCCTTCAGTACGATTTACAGGCATGGGAAGTCGGGACAGAGATATTTTCCATGCTGTATCCGCTGCTTGTCGTGGTGCCGCTGTGCTGGAATTTATATTATGAGCGCAGGGACAACTTCTTATTCTATGTCACGCCGCGCGTGAAAATACAAAAATACCTGGCTGCCAAGTGGACTGCATATGCGCTCGGAGCTTTCTGCATAATTGTGATCCCCTACATGCTGTCGGCGCTGTCAGCCCTCTATTTGAAGCCCCCGGTAGATCCCTTTGCGAACCCGTTTGAGCACGTATTCGAGGATATGTATATAAACACCCCGCTGCTTTACGCGGTGCTCCTTTCCCTCTGGAGGGGAGTTATCGGCGTCATGGTGATGACTTTTGGATTTGTGCTCGCCTTATACACAAGGAACATATTCGTGATTCTCACCGGGCCGTTCGTATACTGCGATCTTGAGAATTTTGTCCTGTCCATCCTTCATCAGGAGTGCTACAGGCTGGTTGTGTCTTTTGACCCTGATGCAGTCGCCCCGGAAGGCATGACCACATTGTCTTACTTTTCGGGTCCCATCATTTTGATCATTGTGACTGCCCTGACGGCTCTCATTCTCTCTAGAAAAAACAAAGTCGTAACCATATAGGTGCCCGGTATGATTGCACTGGCAAGGAAAAATCTCAGCACGCTGGGATATGGAAAGCTGCTCCTCCTGTTTGCCGGATGCCTGCTCTTTTCCATCGGCGAGAGGATGGACGGGGGTATCAACTACGAGCAGCACCTCCTGTCAGCGGTGTCAGACCACTACTATCTGACATTCCTGCTGCTGCCGATTGTGCTGCTCAGCTGCTTTTCCTTTATTGAGGACGACGGGGAGCCTGTTCTCCTGCGGTTTCAAAGCTACCACTCCTATTTCATGAAAAAATGGGCAGCTTCCGGTTCAACTGCGGCCCTCCTTACTGCTGCCCAGACAGGGGCAGTTCTCCTGTCAGGCGCAGGACTGCCCTTCGGCAACAACTGGAGCCCTCCGGCTGACTCTTTGGAGGCAGAGTATCTTGCCTTCTTCGAACAGTTTTTTGCAAGCCCCCTGCAGGGATTTGTCTTCTGTACCATCTACCAGCTGATGGGAACGTGGCTGATATTCGGAATCTGCATGTGGATTGCACATTTCACGGGGAGAAAGTGGACGGTCCGTATTACAGCAGTTATCTATATCTTCTCTGCAGGTGTTCTCAAAATCCCTGAACTGCAGGATCTGCCCCTGACGGGCTTTGATCATCTGCTGATACTGCACCACAATCTCGGCACGCCGCACCGCTTCATGACGACAATTGCCACTGCACTGCTTATAATCCTGGTCATCGCACTGACTGTGAGGCTTGCATGGCGCTGGAGCCTGCCGCAGGTCCATATTAGCCGCAGGGGCATCTCCGGATACTATTTCCGGGAGCTCATGGTTCCGCGCAATCTGTGGATTCTCTTCGGCGTCGTGCTCATAATCCTGATGTACGAGGGATTGAAGGTCATGTATAACGGCACTGCTATAGAAGGCATTGATTGGATTTATGTGCTGTTTGCAGGCCACGGCACCGGATACTTCCTTGCGATGCCTTTCCTCGAGATGCTGATCACAAGCGGCGCTCCGATCTACCTGCTTGCCGCTTTTGTTGAGCAGACAGTAAACGGCCAGTCCATGTTCGTCACCGTGCGCTCCAGAAGCCGCCGGAATCTGCTGAACGGCATATTATCGGTCAGCACCAGGTTCCTAATGATATATGCAGTGTTCTGGCTTGTTGCGGGCCTCATTGGCACATTCCTGTTCAGCACTGGAATCACGGCATCGTCTTTCTGGCTTTTAATCTATGCTGTAGTGATGAAGTTCCTCGACCTGTTTTCGCAGTATCTGATGATGCTCGGCATCTACATTGCCTCAGGGCATGTGACAATCGGCTTCCTCGCTCTCGTGGCTGGAAATCTGCTCTGCATTCCCACGTGGAAATGGACGAAGTATCTGCCGATAGGACTCTCCAGCCTTACAAGAATTTCCGTTCTGTATACGGAAAACGGGATTCCCGCAGCATCCGCCCTGGGAATAGAAGCTGCGGTTTCCCTGCTGCTGATGACGTGCATTCTGGTGTTTGGCCGCAAAAAAATATGAAGTCAGGAGAAGATTATGAGTTCCTATATTGAAGTAAAGAACGTGTCAAAAAGCTTTGGAAAAAGGGAGGTCCTCAAAGACGTTTCCCTGTCTGTGGCACAGGGGACAACGGTCGGCCTGGTAGGAGCCAACGGCAGCGGGAAGTCTGTGATGTTCAAGATCCTGTGCGGCTTTGAGAAGCCGGACCAGGGGAGCGTATATGTGCGGGGGAAAAAGCTCGGAGAAAACGGCCGGGACTTTCCAGAGAACATGGGGGTGTTTATAAACACTCCCGGTTTCATAGGCATTTACAGCGGCTTCCAGAACCTGAAATTTCTCGCGGACATCCAGGGAAAAATCGGCGAGAAGGAGATCCGGCAGGCCATGAGCAAGGTCGGGCTTGATCCCGACAACAATGTGAAGGTTGACAACTATTCCCTCGGCATGAAGCAGAAGCTGGGGCTTGCGCAGGCAATCATGGAAGGGCAGGATATCCTGATCCTGGATGAGCCGTTCAACGCCCTGGACTATAAGACATATGAAGACGTAAAGTCCATAATCAGAATGCTTAAAGCAGAAGGAAAGACTATTTTCCTGACGTCTCATATCTTCAAGGACATCGAGCAGCTCTGCGATGAGGTGTATGCGATTGAAGACGGAGGGCTCGTTCCGATTACCGAGGAAATTGCCGCCCGGTACAGGGACATGGAGTGAATCAGGCGGAATACTTATTTATCTCTATTGCATCGGAAGGTTTTAATGCCTGTACTGGATGTGAAAATCCTATACCGTATGCAGGGATATATGCGGATTCCCCGAAATGAAATCCGATTTACAACTGAACAACAACAGTGATAAGCATCGGCGAACCTGATTGCCTCATTGCATCATGGACTTCAAGAAACCGCTCAGTGTAAAAAAAACGGTGCTGCTGACTCCTGAAAGAAAGGAATCTGCAGCACCGTTTTCTATGAAAAAGGGAATTAATTACTGTTTTTTCTTCCCATCTGGAAGATCATGCGGACCATCTCCGGATCATTGCGCCGAGTGCAGGTAGCGATGCCGTTCGTGTCAAGAGTATTGATGGCTCCGACTTCATCCTTTGTAAGACTGAAATCCCATATGTCGATGTTCTGCAGGATCCGCTCTTTGTGGACAGATTTCGGAATTATGATGACTCCACGTTCAATGTTCCAGCGGAGAACAATTTGTGAAGGGGTCTTATTGTATTTTTTTGCTATACTCTGCAAGACATCCGATTCATCCGCATGGTACCTTGTTCCGCCCAATGGTCCCCAGGCTTCTACAGCTACACCGTAGCGG
>JBMNPE010000026.1:0-19976 GCA_050943435.1 Oscillospiraceae bacterium
AAAAGGACAGGTTCCAGAGGGCAAAGGAGGAGACCGGCACTCTTGTCCGGATAATGTCGGAAACCGGAAGCCGGGTATCAGAGGATGACCTCGATTCTGCAGAATCCCTCGAAAGGGATATAGACAGTTTTCTCAGGATGCTCGGCGGCCTCAGCCTCACTGCTGACATAAATCTGGAAAACGGCCATGAGGCCAGGATTTCCTCTGTATCCGACGGAAGCGAAATAGAACTCAAAGACGGGAAGGCGGACATCAGGGAGGCATTCCGCGTGGATGTCCCCGGGGTCATGAGCATGACCGTCATGCCGAAGGACGCAGACTCCGGGGAGGCCAGGGAAAAGCTGGAGAGCGACAGGAAGGCCCTTAAGGAGATTCTTAGCAGGTACAGCGTATCAGATGCCAGGGAGCTCAGGGGGATTTACAGGCATCAGCAGGAGAGTCAGAGAGAGGCCGACAGCTGCATGCTGAGGCTCAAAAGCGTGCTCTCAGAGGATGACAAAGCCGAGATCTCTGAAAAAGCAGGGGACGAGAGCCCGGAGGACCTCCTCAGGGATTCGGCAGATGCAGAGAAGGCCCAGGCCCTGGACAAAGCGGTTTCCGGGATACTCAGCGGAATTCCCGAATGCAGGGAGATATCCGAAGTGGAGGCTGACATCGATTCGGTGACAGGCGGAATGTCGTCTCAAGCATTCATCGGGAGATCCGAAGCACTCATCAAGGAGATGGAAGAGCAGTACTCGTCGGTCGATGAGCTCAAAAAGAAGATCACCGATACCGAGAGTGAACTGAAAAAGATAAAAGCGCAGATAGAGACCGACAGGAGCATCCCGGAGGAATACCTGAGGGTTTCCGATCCCGAAGCACACAAAAAGGAGCTCAAGGAAGCCGCGGACAGGAAAAAAGATGAGCTCAATGAAAGTGCCCAGGCTTTCTATTCCTGCAAAGCCGGACTGCCGGACAGGTCCTCAGAGGAGTACAACCAGGACATTGCGGAGGCAGAGTCAGGCCTTGAGGAGGCAAAGCAGCACTGCCGCCGCCTCATGCACATAATGGATGTCTTTAAGCAGCTAAAGAGCGAGAGCGTGAGCAATCCTTTCTCGGATATTGAAAAGAGCTTTAGGAAATACCTGGAAGCAGTGAGCTCTGGTCACGACACCGTCAGTGAGATGGACGAGAAGGGCAATGCCAGCATACAGAGCCGAGGGAACATCCTCACATATGAGCTCATCTCAGAGGGAACCCGCGACACCATTTCCCTCGCATTCAGGCTGGCTGTCCTGGACCACCTGTTCCCGGATGGAGGCGGACTTGCAGTGTTTGACGACCCGTTCACCGACATGGACGCGGGCAGGAGGAAGCAGGCCTGCAGGATACTAAGGGAGTTCGCGGACCACGGCAACCAGGTGATATTCATGACGTGCACGGAGGGCTATGAGAATGAGCTCGGAGGGAACGTCATACGCGACCTCACGGAAAACTGAATGACATGAGAAAATCGGCATGCGGGAAACCCCGCATGCCGATATCTTAATGTTGTCCTGTCAAACAGAGAATTACAGCTTTATTGCCGTCTCGAGTGCAATCTCGATCATGTTCGTGAAGGCCGTCTGCCTCTCCTGAGGAGTCGTAACGGCGTCCTTCTTGTCGGAGATGGTCAGCAGGCACGCTGCGTTCTTTCCGGTGTACTTGGCGTTGGCAAAGAGCCCGAAGCCCTCCATCTCGCCTGCGATGATCTTGTACGGGCACTCGTTCTTGACGTTGGGATCCCTGTAGAAGACGTCACCGGAGCTCGCAATTCCCTTGAAGATGTGCTTGCCAAGGGCCTTCGCTGTCTCTTCCAGCTTATCCGTGAGCTCCTTGGAAGGATACATGAGGTCTCCGTCATATCCGAAAGCAACCTTGGCGTATGTGGACTGGCTGTACGCAGCCTCTTCCAGCACGACGTCGAACAGGTCCATCTCTGGGAGCAGCCCGCCGCAGGATCCAACCCTTATGATGTTCTGGACATCATAGAAGTGGAACAGCTCGTAGGAATAGATTCCTATCGAGGGGATGCCCATGCCGTGTCCCATCGTGGAAACCGTGACGCCCTTGTACTTGCCGGTGTATCCGAGCATTCCGCGGACGTGGTTGAACTCCTTGGCATCGGTAAGGAAGTTCTCGGCTATGAATTTTGCCCTCAGCGGATCGCCGGGCATGACAACCGTCTTGGCTATTTCTCCGAGTTTTGCCGTGTTGTGAGGAGTACCGTTGAATTCTGCCATTGCTTAATACCTCTCTTGTAAATAATAGTTTACTGAAGTGCCCTGTTAAGGGATTTCATACAAATTAAGTTTAACTTTGAAAATGCCAATCTGCAACTGGAGCAAAATGCGCAAAATGAAGGCAGTATATTGTATGTTATGTATGCGAAAAGATTTATTTCTGCCAGTCTTTTTTAAGATCTGCTGTTAATGCTGAATCTGCCAGGCGGAGTCCTGTCAGGACCAAAGGAAATAACTACAGCATGCAGGCTTCGTCCTTGGCATTCTTTTTGATTTCTATTCCGCTTCTCTTTATACTATCTGAAATCGGGGCGATGCGATGAAAACACTTAAAAAAATTCTCACGGCCATTATGGCCAGTCTGCTTTGCCTGACAGCTGCGGGCTGCACATCGAATGACGTTTCAACCTCCTCTGATCAGACCGAATGGCTTACTGTGACGGTGTTCAATGTAGGAAAGGCAGACGCGATTCTTCTTGAGACAGAAGAAGGAAGCGTCATGATTGATACAGGACTTGCTGAAAACAGCAGTACGCTCATAAGCCAGCTGGAAGATCTCGGGGTAGAGGATCTCTACGCCCTGATTCTCACGCATTTTGACGCAGACCATGCGGGCGGCGCCTCAGACATTCTGAGCAGCCTGACTGTGGAAAATGTCTACACGACCTACGCCGCCGATGATGGGGTTGATATTACTGCCGCCCTCGCAGACGCGGGCCTGGAAGACCAGGTGGTGGACAGCAGCCAGGATATCATATTCGCCCTCGGCGATGCGGAATTTACTATAGAAGGTGCAGAGGGCGGATACGACTCCAATGAGGACAACAACTCCTCGCTGGTGACCACTGTCACCAACGGCACCGAGACGCTGCTGTTCATGGGAGACGCACAGAAATACAGGATTGAAGAATATCTGGCAGAACACGACGAGACCGTCGATTTTCTTAAGGTACCGTACCACGGCCACTACATGAACTGCCTTGAAGATCTTTTCTCCGTGCTGCAGCCTGCTTACAGCGTCATAAGCTGTTCCGAGGATAATCCGAATCCGGATGAGGTGGCTGAGACAGCTGCACTGCTGGAGGAATACGGCAGCGTGTACTACACGTACAACGGCAGTGTGACCGTGCACTGTTACGCGGATTCGATCTCTGTTTCCCAGTAAAAGTATGGCAATGGAGCTCCGTATAAAATAAAGACCAGCCTGATGCAGAAACAAACAGGCCCGGTAGCGGCGGGAAAAGTCCCGTGCTTCCAGGCCTGCAGTTTTTGTTCCGGGACAAATGCCCTTTATCCCTGCATGGCCAGTTTTATATTGCCTTTATGAGGTTTTTGTAGAAGTCTACGCAGCCAGGCAGGCAGGAGTATTCTATGTTCTCGTTGAGAGCATGCATGCCCTTGAGCTGTTCAGGCCCGTAGACCACAGGAGCAAACCTGAAGACATTGTCGCAGATTTCCTGGTAGTCCCTGGCATCGGTGCCGCCGGTCATTACATACGGGCTCATTGCAAGTCCGGGGAAGGTGGAAGCGATGGTGTCCTCGAGGAGCCTGAAGGCCTCCCCGTGGATGTCGCTAGGCTTTGTGTACTCCCTTGCGGAGACAACCTCGGTCTCGATATCATAGGAAGCCGCCTTCTCCTTCATTATTGCTATGGATTCGTCCATTCCCTGGTGGGGTATGAACCTCAGGTTGGCTCCGACGGTGGCCTCGTCAGGGATGACGTTGATGGCCTTGGAGCCCGACGCCATAGTAAAGGCGCATGTCGTCTGCAGCATCGCCGCTCCCTGCGGGGAGATCTTGGGCATTATGGACACGAGCAGGGGCTTGAAGAGCCAGAGGTTCTCAAACACAAGCCTCAGTCCGAAGGAGGCGTAAGGGGCAAGGGTCTCGAACATCGTCTGGACCTCAGGTCCCATCTTCTTTTTGAACGGGGAGTGCTTCTCCACGTCGTTAACAAAGGCTGCAAGCCTCGCTATGGGAGTGTTCTTGGAAGGAGAGCTGGCATGTCCGCCGTTGCCCTTTGCCTTGAAGAGCAGGTCGCCCTGGCCCTTTTCGTACACACCTATCATCGCAAAGCTGCCCTTGACTCCGGGGATCGGGTTGGTGGTTATGGCACCGCCCTCGTCGCACACCATGAACGGCGTTACGCCCATTTCCTTCATCTTCGCAACGAGCTTCGGGCATCCGTCTCCGCCCCATTCCTCTGTGCAGGAGGAGGAGAGGTAGACGTCGCTCTCGGGCACATAGCCCTCCTCGAGAAGCTCCTCGCATGCCTGGAAGAAGCCCATGAGCGAGCACTTAGTGTCTCCCGAGCCGCGGCCCCACACCTTTCCGTCGGCAATGTCGCCGGAGAAGGGAGGATGCTTCCAGCCCTCGGGGGTTGCCGGAACGACGTCCTGGTGGCTCATCAGAACAATGGGCCTCGAGCCGCCTTTGCCCTTCCACTTGAAGAGCAGGTTGCCGTCTATTTCTATTTTTTCCATCTTTTCGAACACGGCAGGGTACAGGCTCTCGAGAACCTTGTGGAATTCGAGATACCTGGAAATATCTGTCTGGCCGATGCCCGACACAGTCTCGCAGGCGACCATCTTAGACAGCTTCTCGGCGTATCCCCTGGCGCGCTCTTCGTTTGTGTCCTCCTTGAGCACGGAGGTCTTTGTCGGGGTGAGAAGCGTTTTTACCACTGCGACAAGCAGGAGCAGCAGTATGATGCCTATTATCCCGAGCAGGATATACAGAACAATCAGCATAAATATGCACCTCCCCATAGGTTTCAGTTAATATATTTCAACTCTTTTCAGGAATATTCAAGTCCTGTTTTTTCCTGAGCTCCGGAAGCACTGTCGCGCACATCGTTATGAAGCAGGCGAGTCCTCCTATGAGGTCCGATATCGGCTCGGCAGCATAGACCCCGTTGACTCCCATTCCGAACCAGTAGGGAAGAATGTAAGTGAGCGGGACTACTATTATGACCTTCCTGAATATTGAGAAGAATATAGCCTGCTTCTTCTTGTTGAGAGAGCGGAAAATGTCCTGTCCCGCGGCCTGGAGAGTCATGAACATGTTTCCGCAGGTGTATATCCTGACTGCGGGCACGGCGTACCCGAGTATATTCTCGTCGCTGCTTATTATCTGCACAAAGAATTCGGGGAAAATCATGAGGAAGGCCAGTATCACGGCCATGACTCCGAGGCTCCAGAGGACCATCATGCGGATGCATTTGAGCGTCCTTTTGTATTTCCCGGCCCCGTAGTTGTAGCTGAGAACAGGCGAAGTGCCGGTGGTTATGGAATTTATTGGCGTGAGGACCATCTGCCTTATCGACGTGAGTATCGTCATTACGGAGACGTATATGTCCCCTCCTATGTCGCGCATGACCCTGTTGCAGGCTATGGACGAGAGGCTGTTTGTTATCTGCATTACAAACGAGGCAGTCCCGAGCCCGAGGATGTCCTTTATGTCCTTCCAGCTTCTGGAGAGGAGCTTCAGGGAGGGGAACCTTATCTTTACTCCCGTTTTCTTTCCCGCCAGGAAGATGACAACAAACGCCGCAGACAGAGCCTGAGAAATTACGGTCGCCCAGGCCGCTCCTTCTACTCCCATATCAAATGTAAATATAAATATGGGGTCGAGGACAATGTTAGAAACTGCGCCTATTATCACCGTCGCCATCCCGGGGACGGGGAAACCAAGGGCGTTAATGTAGGGGTTCATGCCGGTAGCGGTCATCGAGAAGAAAGTCCCGAGAAGGTATATGCGCATGTACGGCTCCGCATAGACAATTGAGGAGTCCGATGCCCCGAACAGCCTCAGCACGGGCTCGCACAGGGCCTCGCCGGCGATTATCAGGACTGCGGCGGTAAATATCTCGAGGGAAAATGATATGTTGAGGAGCTTCTGGGCCCTCTCACGGCTGCCTTTGCCGAGTTCTATCGTGAAGAGAGGGCATCCTCCCGCGCCGTACAGGTTGGTGAAAGCCGTGATGATGATAATGAAGGGAAAGCAGATTCCCACGGCTCCGAGCATTGCGGTTCCGTATACGGGAATCCTTCCTATGTATATCCTGTCGACTATGTTGTAGAGCAGGTTGAGGGACTGCGCAACAAACATCGGCAGAGAAGTGGCGAAAATGCACTTCCCGAGTCTGTCATTTCCGTAGTCGACCTGCTTCATATCTTCCCCGTTTTTACAAAAATTTTACTTATTCTACAACAGATAAAGGATCTCTTCCATTCAATGCTTTTAAGTTCGTTTAAAGAAGCCGGATTAGCATCGAAGCATGGAAAGGATATTCACAGTGATTCCGGCACTTGAACCGGATGAAAGGCTCCCGAAACTCGTAAGGGAGCTCGTAAGCATAGGATTCGAGGACATAGTAGTCGTCGACGATGGAAGTGGACCTGATTACAAAGAGATCTTCTCCGAGGCCGAAGCGGAAGGAGCGGCCGTCATACAGCACGAGAAGAACCTCGGAAAGGGAGCGGCAATCAAGACTGCTATAAGGACCATAAGATACCGCTGCGGAGGCAGTTTCGGAATAATCACTGCGGACTCGGACGGACAGCATGCACCAGGCGACATCCTGAGAGTCAAGGAGGCAATGATCAAGAAACCTTCCTCCCTCATTATAGGGGCTAGAAACTTCTCCAATGAAAACGTCCCCGCAAGAAACAGGTTCGGAAACAGGACGACGTCACTGATCTTCCACATGATGACCGGCGTTAGATGCAGCGACACCCAGACGGGGCTCAGGGGAATCCCGCCGTGCCTCATAGACCTGGCCACAATGGAAAAGGGCTCCAGGTACGAATACGAGATGAACTTCCTTCTCGACGCTGCGGATTTCGTCACGTTCGTGGAGGTCCCGATAGAGACGATATACATCGACGGGAACAAGCACTCGCACTACAGGGTAATTGCCGATTCCGCCAGGGTGTACGGGAGGATCCTGAGATATGCGGCGTCCTCGCTCTCCGGAACAGCAGTCGACCTCTCGATGTTCGCTCTTTTTACATATCTTCTCCCGAGAACCGGTATGGCCCCGATATATGCGGTGTTCTGGGCCGGGATATTTGCAAGGCTCCTTGCAGGAGCGGTGAACTTCCTTCTCAACAAATACTGGACTTTCTCGAGCAGAGACAAGGCGGGACCGGAATCGCTCAAATACCTGGCGCTGTTCCTCTTCCAGATGGGAGTCAGCAGCCTGACCACATCGCTCATATCGAGAGGCACGGGCCCTGTGGTCCTCATAAAGATAGGAGTCGACCTGGTCATGTCAATATTCAGTTTTCTCGCCCAGCAGAGGTGGGTTTTTAAAAAAAACACAATCAGAAAAAAGGCGCTTAAAACTAAGGCGCTTGCAGCTAAGGAGGCACAAAGAGCTAGTCTATGAAAGGAAACAAGGCAAAAAAGAAAAAGAAGCTTATATACAGAATCTGGCCGGCGGTATTTTCCGTGCTGCTCATCGCGGCGACGACATTCACTCTTCTGGATGCGTTCGTTTTCGAGAGAGACGTGGTGGCGCTGTCAGATGTAACTACAACCACCACGACCAGCACATCGTCGACATCGACAACTGCGACCTCGTCGTCCTCCACGGATGACACCACCAGCACAACCGCATCGGACACAAGCACAACGGACGATTCCAGCACATCGTCTTCCTCGGATGTGGTAGTGACGGACACCTCGTATGAGGGCAACGGGATAAGCATCACGATAACGACTCTCAGGGAGTACAACACAGACATATATGTCGCTGACATATACCTGGACGACGTTTCGGACCTGATGGCAGGCCTCGCTGAGAACTCGTTCGGAAGGAACCTCAAGGAAACCACTTCCGCAATAGCCGAGGAGTGCGGGGCGATACTCGCCATAAACGGCGACTACTACGGCTTCAGGGACAGCGGATACGTCATGAGGAACGGATACCTCTACAGGAGCACAGCAACGGGGGACTCCGATCAGGAGATACTAGTTCTCTATTCGGACGGCACAATGGACATAATGTATGAGTCCTCCGTCACCGCAGAAGAGCTTGTGGAAGCCGGAGCAGTCGATATCTGGTCATTCGGCCCGGGGCTCGTTGAAGACGGTGAGATAGCAGTGAGCCAGAACGAAGAGGTTGACCAGGCCAAGACGAGCAACCCGAGGACGGCTATAGGAATGGTTGAACCCGGACACTACATCATGGTCGTGGCAGACGGAAGGACCTCTGCAAGCGCAGGGCTCACGCTCTACGAACTGGCGACGATAATGCAGGATCTCGGGTGCACCGAGGCATACAACTTCGACGGAGGCGGATCCAGCACGATGTACTTCATGGGCGAAGTAATCAACAATCCTACTTCCAACGGCAAGACTATTACAGAAAGGGCGGTAAGCGACATTGTATATATCGCAGGCTGAAGGCATGAACACGGAAAACATTTATCGCGGGCCCGAGAGGTCTTCTGAGGTGTCCCGCAGAAAGGAAGCGAGGTCCTTCGGGACCAGGACGGCGGTCAAATACCTGGCCGTGTCGGTCTTCTGCTTCATCTTCTCGACAGTATACGGCCTGTTCTCCCACGGAGTGAGTTCGGACTGGATGTCCAAGGCATTCCTCATTCCGCTCGGTGCGGCGGCAATGTACTTCATTGTCAACACGGTGTTCGCGGCCCCGGAACCCGGGGATCTCGCGAGGTGCCTCATAGGCTCCGGGGTTGCGTCCTGCACCATGAGCTGCATCTTAAAGGGCGTATTTGAAATAGCCGGAAACTCCTCTCCGTACCAGGTGTGGATGAGATACGCCGGGATCGCGATGCTCGCAGGCGGGATTGCGGCAGCAGCGTTTACATATATAGGCAGCGGAAAACACAAGGCTGATGGTCAGTCTTAAAGGAAAGAAAAGAGAAACAAGAGAATAATCCCGCATAATGGGAAGCGGCCGGACTGTGCAGATGCACGGCCCGGCCGTTCCCTGTCTGGAGGAGGTATCTCAGCTCAGGGCGTTGATTATCTTTTCCATCGTGTCCGCGTCCGGCATAGGGACTATCTGGGTGACGTCGTCGCAGATGCCGTCCACCCCGAAGTGCTGGGTGTCGGTCGGAACCCCGTACACGCCTGTGCGGAATCCGTGCTTTTCCCACGCAATTCTCTGGATTTCGTCGTCCAGCAGCGCGTCTATGCCCTTTACGCCGTCTTCCGTGAGGGCTATGTACACGTGGGATGACCACACTGTGGGAGTCGGATATATCATTACTATGTCGTCCTTTACCTGGCTCCAGGTGTCCGGGTTTTCCACCGCGAACTCGAGGAGCTGGCTCTCGTATCCGGCGATGAGCGGCTTTGCCCCCATCCCGGTCTTAAGGAACTGGTCGAACAGGTCCGCAGAGGAGCTCTCCATGTACCCGAGCTTAGTGAATATGTCCTGGAGCCTCGGGAGGACCTCGTCTATGTTGCTCTCGTCTGCGACTCCGCCGGCGAGCGTGTCGGCTATGAGCCCCGCGAACATGTTTCCGGAATTCGACTTTGTGGGGTCCGTTGTCGCCACGGAAATGGTCCCGTAGAGCTCAGTGAGCCCTATGTCGGCCCATGTCTTGCCGGATTCTATCTCGCCAACAAGCTTTGCCATGTCCGCATAGTAGACCCCGTCCACCTGTGTGACTATTCCCTCGTTCATAAGGGCCTCCACAACCCTTGTTCTGGAATAGAGGACTATCGGGGTGTTGAATATTATCTCGCTCTTCTGGGGACTTCCGAAATTCTCCTTGTATATCTCGAGCGCGGTCTGGTTGGAAGGGAACAGGTAGTCCCGGTCTCCCGGGTCGGAGCTGACCATCGCTATAGAGCCCGCCTTCTGGTAGTCGATCTCGAGGTGGTACTGGCTTTTGAGGATATCCTGCACCTCCTCGTCCTCGAGGAGGCCTATCTTTTCCCCTCCGACGTATCCGTTTATTGTCGTGACGGCGGTCGACTGGGATATAAAGACATATGCGCCTGCAGCCACTATCACTGCAATCAGGATTATGAGACCTGTGAGTGTGGATTTCTTCATGTCTATATGCCTCCTGCGGCCGACGCCGTGCGCCGTGCCGCATCTTCTGGTTCCTTCTTCGCCGCCGCATTGACGGGATCGGCCTTTAGCTGGGTTCCGTCCATGGCCTGGAAGGAATCGAGCAGGGAAATGTCAGCCTCGACGTCCATGAGCTCTCCGCGCATCAGGTTCGTGAACTGGCTCTCAAAGGCCCTGTTGAGCTTCGGGAGGATGTCTGCGGTCCTTTCGAGGATTTCGGAAACTTCCCCGGTCCTGAGGCCCGTGTTCTGGAACTCAACGTACCTCGCCAGCAGCCTCTCTGCGGAAGTGAGGTAGAAGGTGATGAACTTCCTGGCCAAGGATATCTTTTCCGGGTTTTCCGTGAGGTATTTTAGTATCCTCCGTCCCGTGGAGCAGAGCGCCTCTGCGTCCCTTTTTACCTTGGGATCAGCTATTGCGCCTGCGGATTCCTCAAGCCTTGTTAGCGAGGAGTCGGCGTCGTCAAGCATCTTCTGCTTTTCCTCCGCCCCCGGCATGTCCTCGAGCTCCTCCGCAGAATATTTAGGAGAGGGCTTGAGCAGCATGTAGAGCCCGAAATATATTCCTATGCTCAGAAGCCCTGAGACGATGATGCCGAATTTGAGGCCAAAGAACATCCCGAGAAAAGCCGCAGCGGCCCCGGCTATGCTGAGCACCGTCCTGGCGGCTTCCTTTTTCCTCTCAGCCTCGGCCCTTCCGCGCGCCATCAGTTGTATCCCTTCACGCTGAGGAACGCGGCGATGAGGTCGGTCCTGCCGTCAAACACCCTCGCGTTCGTGTAGTCGGCGAGGTACTGCAGCTGGTCCTCCTGCGCATCCCCGAACATTATCGAGAACACGGGGATGTCCGCGCCTAATTCGTCGTAGACTTCTGTGAATTCGCTCGTATATCCCTGCGAATCGCCGTCAGTGAGAAGTATCACTGCGGGTGTGTATTTTGAAAGGTCGTATCTCGACATCAGCTCTACTGCCTTGGCCGCCGCGAGGTAAATGTCTGTGCCGCCTCCCACGGACTGGTCCTTGACGTAGCCGTAGAGCTCCTCTATTGCGGTTCCGTTGCCCTCTGCCATGTAGACCGCAATTATCCCGGAATTAAACATGACTATCATGTTCATGTCGCTTTCCGAGGCCTGCAGGAAGTTCTCGCTGGCCTTGTCCTGGATGAGCACCTGCTGCATCGCGCTTACAAGCTGTGCATTCCCGTCCCCGTACATGCTGCCGGAATAGTCCAGGCAGTACACCGTGAAGGACGGCTTCTTGAACTCGGTCTGGTATAGGTCGAGGGCCTTGAAGAGCACATCCTGGCTCGGCATAGTGAATGGTGAGAGAACCCTGTCGGGCTGGACTCCCCACTCGCTCTTGAACACGTCGAGGTTGTCTTCTGATACTCCCGTGTACCCGGTCCTTCTCCCGGTGCGCTGTATTTCGTTCTGCACATCGGCCGAGAGCAGGTATTCCTGCAGCTTGAGGAAGACCTCCTCCTTTTTGCTGTCTCCATTGTCCACGTATCCGAGAGGTGAATCGGCTATCGAGAGCCCGTCGTACGGGTACACCACGTAGAGTGGTTCGTCGCCCCTGCTCACGAGCTCCTCGTCTGCCTGGATCATCAGGCACTCGTAGTTGACCATAGCGTCGTAGTCGCTCTCAAGGAACATCTCCTTGAGCCAGTTCGAGCTTCCGGAGGAGCGGTCGACCCCGGAGAGCAGGTCCTTTATCTCTGTCTTGAGCTCCTCATTGTCGAGGTCCTCTGAGGTTATGACATCCGGATTCCCGAGAAGGGCATAGAGGAATCCTATATACGCGCAGCACCCGGAATTGGACTGGGTTGCGCTGGTCATGCAGAAGCTGAGCTTCCCCGCACGTATCGCCTCGAGGATGTCCGATACTGATACCTCAGTGCCGACAAAACCGAGCTCCTCTGCGAGGCTCTGCCTTATCCCGAATACGACGGGCGTTATGGATATCGATTCCGCGTGCTTTACTACGTGGTTTACGTCGCCCACGGATATCCACATGCTGTTCGCCGGCCACACAGCGTCATACGGGATATCTGTGGACTCGAGGGTCCTCATTATGTCGAGGGAGCCCTTGTATGTCATCTCGATGCGGACGTGCTCTTTATTGCAGAAATCCTCCAGGATACTTTCCAGTTCCTTGTTTTCCGAGCCGGAGATTATCCTGAGCACGGTCCCGCCGCTCCCGAGGACTGTGGCCCCGGACGAAGTTGTGCCTGAGCCGGAGCATCCGGCGGTCATGACAATAATGAGCGCCAGCACCAGCCAGCAGCTCACGAATTTAAAGAACCTTTTCAAAATTCCACTCCCCTGAATATCCTCAAATGCTCTTTACAGTCCCGATTATCAGTCCTCTGCTATAAACGGGCATGCACGTTTCGATTAAAAGAATGTAAAATCCGTTTACCTAAATTTTTCAGAATCTCAACAAAGCGCTCCGCGTCTTACAGTAAAAGCGGAAAACGACCTGTAGTTGAGGCGGAGCCGTTATGTTAGAATATGCTCATATACGCCCCACAGGGCAGTGATAGGGAATACACATGGGTGACAGGATGGAAAACCGAAAGCCCCGGGACGATGACGCAGAACTCGACAGGGAGATAAAGAGGCTGCGGATTCTGAGGGGAGTGCTTCTGGCGGCTGCCGCGGTCCTCGCGGCGGTCTTTTCCCATCTGACCGCAAGGAGGATTGAGCTCGCAGAGGGCATGGAGGAGGTCTCTCCCGGGGACCATCTTCTGCTCACCGGCCTAATATTCCTCGGGGCAGCTGCGGCATGTGCGCTCGTGTATCTCCTCGCCATGTGGATTGCGGGAATTTCTGACAGGAGGAACGGCGGTGGCGAATAAGAAGGCTCTCATAAGGGATTCCGCCCTCATGATCGCGGGGACAGGGCTCATGGCTGCATCCGTGCAGCTGTTCTTCGACCCAGTCGGAATGGTTCCCGGAGGGTTCACCGGACTCGCGATGATAATAAACAAGCTCACCCAGGGACTCATGGACGGCGGATTTCCACTCTGGGCCGGCAACATAGTCCTGAACGTACCGCTGATACTCATTTCCATGAAGGTGAGGGGCTGGAAGTTCGTGAGGAGGACTTTCGCCGCATCCCTCATATATTCTGCATGGCTCTATGTGATACCGCTCTATGCGGCAGCCGGGGACGACCTCATAATAGCTGCGCTCGTTGGAGGCGCTCTGATGGGCACTGGGTGCGGACTCGTCTTCCGCGCGAGGGCGACCACGGGCGGAACCGACACGATGGCTGCACTCATAAAGAAGGCCCTGCCCCACATCCCGGCGGCGAGGATATACCCGGTGATCGACGGGATAATAATCATTCTCGCAATGTGGATATTCGGGGTGAGGATATCCCTCTACGCCCTTGTTTCCGTTTTTGTATCCGGAAAGCTCGCTGACAGGGTCACAAGCGGCGGCATGAATTCCAACATGGCGTTCATTATCTCCGACAGGGCGGAGGAGATCTCAAACGCTATCATGAAGAGAATGGACAGGGGCGTCACGAAGATCGACGCCACGGGAATGTACACCTCTTCTGACAGAAAGGTGCTCATGTGCGCCGTGTCCACGAAGGAGACGGTTGTGCTCAAGGAAATAGTGAAGGAGATAGACCCGAGCGCGTTCTTCGTGCTCACAGACACGAGCGAGGTCCGCGGGGAGGGCTTCCTCGACTACACCTGGGACGAGCTCTAGATGCCATGGAGCATCTTATATAAGCCTGTTTTGAGCTATTTTGCACCAATAAAGAGCCCCTTATTTGGGCACAATTTTTTCACTGGCTGTCCCAGTATGCTATAATTTGTCTTACATGATTCGATAGAAGGTTCCGGCGCTTTAGCTGGAGGGAGAGAATTCGAATGCAGATAATGATAGTCGGATGCGGCAAGGAAGGCCGCAGTCTGATAGATGCCCTGACAAGGGAGGGCAACAACGTAACGGTCGTGGATACCGACGAACAGGTCGTCAAGGACATAACCAACATCTACGACGTCAACGGCGTGGTCGGCAACGGGACGAGCTATGCAGTCCTCTCCGAAGCCGGGCTTGAGGACACCGACATGGTAATAGCCGTGACAGAGAGCGACGAAGTGAACCTCCTCACCTGCGTCATAGCCAAGAAAAAGATGAACTGCTACACGATAGCGAGGGTCCGCAACCACATCTACTCGGAGGAGCAGAGCTTCCTGCAGAGCGAACTCCAGCTCTCGATGATAATAAATCCCGCGCAGGAGGCGGCCTAGGAGATAGCCGGGCTTCTGAGGTTCCCGGCGGCAATAGAGACCGAGATGCTCTCCAAATCCCACATAAGGCTCATGAGCTTCAGCGTTCCGGAGGGATCCGCACTCACCGGCGAGCCGCTTGAGGAGGCCGCGAAGAAGCTTCCGGATTCGGTCCTCATATGCATAGTTGAGCGTGGAAACGAGATAATCATCCCTAAGGGCGATTTTTCGATAGAAAAGGGCGACATAATCACAGCGATATGTGCCGAGGGCGAGGAGGCAAAGTTCTTCTCCGCCATAGGCCAGCCTCTGCCTAAAATTAGGAACTGCATGCTCGTGGGCGGAGGGGAGATAACATACTACCTCGTGAAGATGCTCCTCGACTGGGACATCGACGTCAAGATAATCGAGCAGGACAGGGCGCGCTGTGAAGAGCTCAACATGGCCTTCCCGGACGCGATGGTCATAAACGGCGACGGGACGAGCAGGGTGCTCCTCGACGAGGAGAACATAAACACCACCGACGCGCTCGTTGCCTGCACCGGAATTGACGAGGTCAACATGATCCTCGGGCTCTACGCCAAGAACAAGGTCAAGACGAAGGTCATAACCAAGGTGAACCACGTCGATTTCGGGGAGATAGTTAACGGCCTCAGCCTCGGGAGCGTCATAAACCCGAAGGCCCTGACCACTCAGAGGATCCTGCAGTACGTGAGGGCAGCCAAAAACAGCCTCTCGAGCAACGTCGAGAGCCTTTACCGCATGTGCAACGGCAGGGTCGAGGTGCTCGAGTTCTTAATAAGCGACGGGGCGGAGCTCTGCGGGATTCCCCTCAAGGACATGAGGATACGCCAGGACGTCCTCGTCGCGGGAATCCTGAGGCACGAAAAGATGATAATCCCGAACGGGCAGTCGATGTTCCAGCAGGGCGACACGGTCATTGTGTTCACGACTGCTGCCGGATTCGGGGACCTGCACGACATAATAGCCGGGGAATGAGGGGCTGAGGAATGAATTACCGAGTTATAGGATGGGTCCTCGCCTGGGTCCTCGAACTCATAGGCTTCCTGATGCTCCTCCCGGTGGTTATAGCGCTGATTTACGGGGAAGCGCAGGGCTGGGTATATCTCGGGTTCTCGTTTCTCGCAATAGCCGTGGGCTGGCTCATATCGAGGAAAAAGCCCCAGAACATGCAGATATACACCAAGGAAGGATACGTCACCGTAGGCCTTTCCTGGATAATGATAAGCCTGTACGGTGCAATACCGTTCAGGGTGACTGGCGAGATTCCGCACTATATAGACGCTGTATTTGAAACGGCTTCCGGGTTCACCACAACCGGGTCGTCGATACTCTCCGACGTCGAGGCGCTCTCCCACGCATCCCTCGTGTGGAGGAGCTTCACGCACTGGATAGGCGGAATGGGCGTCCTTGTATTCATACTTATGCTGATTCCCTCCCGCGGCGGCACGGGATTCAACCTCATGAAGGCGGAGAGCCCCGGATACGAGGTCTCGAAGTTTGCCCCTAGGGTCAGGAACAACGCCGCTTCCCTCTACAGGATATACATCGGGATGACCCTCGTGCTGATAGCGGCACTGATCATCTCCGGGATGAACTGGTTCGACAGCATCTGCATAGCGTTCGGCGCAGCCGGGACAGGAGGATTCGGCGTCCTCAATTCGAGCTGCGCGAGCTACACAGCGGTGCAGCAGTGGATAATCGCAATAGGAATGATGATGTTCGGGGTAAACTTCTCGTTCTACTACCTGATCATCAAGAAGCAGGGCAAGGCCGCACTCAAGATCGAGGAAGTCTTCGAGTACCTGGCGATAATCCTGACAGCGGTGATTTTCGTCACGATAAACATCTACAAGTCGGTCCCGGGATACGAGGGCAGCCTCGGGCACACGATAAGGGACGCTTTCTTCCAGGTCTGCTCGATAATAACCACAACCGGATTCACGACGGTAAACTACGACGTCTGGCCATCGTTCTCGAAGTTCATCCTGATACTCCTGATGATCTGCGGTGCCTGCGCCGGAAGCACCGGCGGAGGACTCAAGGTCAGCAGGGTAGTGGTGTCGTTCAAGGCGATGCGCAAGGAGCTGAGGCACATAAGCCATCCGCGCTCGGTCGAGAAGATAAGGATGAACGGCAACTCGATGAGCCCGCTGATACTCCACTCCCTCTACATCTTCATCCTCATGTACTTCATAATCTTCGGGGCATCTATACTTCTCATATCGGCCGACGGATTCGACTTCGAAACCAATTTCTCGGCTGTCTGCGCGACGCTCAACAACATAGGCCCTGGATTCTCCAAAGTGGGCCCCACCTGCAATTTCGGGTCATACAGCTGGTTCTCCAAGATAGTCCTCATATTCGACATGCTCACCGGAAGGCTGGAGATCCTCCCGATGCTGATGCTCGTGTCCCCCAACACCTGGAGGAGGAGCGACTGGTAATCCAAATAATCATGAATAAAGAAGGAGGCATGCGACGGCATGCCTCCTTCTGTCATATCCGAATTTTAAGAAAACTGGAAAATCATGAGGTCCGCAGTGAGCAGCAGGACGACCGTGCACTCGAGGGTCATGAGCACTTCATTTCCGGGCTTTTTGAAGCTCTTTTTGTTGGGCTTCATGGCGAGAAGCATCGGCAGGGCCACCGGGATGAAATACCTGCCCTGTACTCCTATAGCCACGTCCAGCGTCCTCGGGGTCCACGTGAGCAGGAGGCCGCCTATGACGCAGAAGACCGAAAGGAAGAATGTTATTATCATCGCCGCCCTGGCGCGGCCCGTCAGTACAAGGCTTCCATCCTCGCGGTAGAAGAGCCCCAGCAGGAGCAGCACGGCATATGCCACTATCAGCCATTTTGACAGGTAGACGTTCATCCAACCTAGAGCGCCGCCAACGAAAGTGTAGCAGTAGTCGAGGAAATATACCCACACAGTCCTGAGGAGGATCACTATCAGCTCGCCTGGATTGTTGATAAAGTACTCGACCGGATACCCGTATTTGTAATACCCGTACCTGTCGGTGTACGGCAGCTGGTTCAGGTGCTCGTCGACGAGCTTTTCCGTTGCAAAGAAGCTTCGCCACACTATGTAGCCGATGGCGGCGGCGAGTGCCGCGATGATAATCCACCTGACAGTCTTCCTCAGCACCGGGTGTTTTCTGAGAAATCTGTAGATCACATAGACGAGTGGCAGGACAGCGAGGGGGAAATAGGCTCCGGATTTGCACGGGAGCAGTAGCAGGCAGCAGACTGCAAGTATAATCAGATCGGCTGTCCCCGCACTGCCGCCATGTGAGACTGTGCCGTAGAGCTTAACCATCTCCGAGAATGCGAGGAAGGCTATGCCTATCACGAACCAGTCGTATGAGAACGAGGAGGCCTGCTGCAGGGTCATCGGCATGAGCGCGAGGCCCATGAGCAGGAATTTTCCCCTGGGAATGATCTTTATTGAAAAGAAGGTTGCCGTGACAAAGACTGCGAGGTTCATGAGCCTGCCCATAAGGAAGGTGAGAACCCCGTTGAGCCCGAGAAGCCGCCCCAGGGTGATGCCGAGGGCAGAGGGGATGTACATTATATCGAGGTAGTTTTTGACATAGTCGGCGTTCACCTCGATGAGGGACGTGTCCCCGGCGGGAAGGAACATGGTTTTGAAGTAGCCGGCGTATTCATCCGGGGAAGTGTAGTAGGCTTTTCTCTGGATGTCGTCGCATGCCCTCATCACGAGAGTGTCCTCCGACCCGGGATCTATGCCCATGATCAGGTCCGAGATGCGGTAGGAAGTGTTGACGTGGACGATCTCGTCAGGAACCATGTATATCGGGATGTAGAAGAGAAATACGAGCCCGAACCCTATTCCCATGACTAGATATATGTACTGGATCGGGACCGTTCCCCTGAATGACAGCCTGAGGGCAAGAAATACCGAAGCGCACGCAGTGAGCATCATGACGGAGTAGAAGCGAAAATACGTGCCGGCCCCGAACTTTGAGTACATGACGATCTCGGCTGCAGCGAATAACAATACTGCAGCTGGAATCAGCAGTATCTGTTTCAAATCGCGGCGGACGGCAGTTCCCATCTCAGGCCCTCAGTCCTTCTTTCCAGCGTCTTCTGCGTCGTGAAGGCTCTTCTTGAGTATGGCCACTTCCTGGGTGAGGCTTGAAATCTCTGAATTTATCTTGGTGACGGCCTCCGTGAGGGTATAGATGACAACAAGCGAGAATATGAATCCGAGGATGAACAGGGCATATATTGGCGTATCTATACCCATGATCCCTGCTATCCAGCTGAGCACGCCGGGGAATATTATGAGCAGGAGCATGATTATGAGGAGCAGCAGCCATGAAAACGTGTATTTCAGGGCCATTTTGTTCTTCTTTATCCTGCCGACAAAAAATATGACAGCAGCTGCTGTCAGGCACAGAAGTATGATTCTCAGCTGAACACTCATTTTTCTTCCTCCCGGCGCGTCCTGAATCTGGCAAAGAGTATGGCCATGGTGACCTTTATCATGTAGTAGAATGATGCTTTTGTGTTTATAGAGGACTTTCCACCCTGCCTCTCCCGCATTCTGACGGGGACCTCGACGACTTTGTATCCCCTTCGGAGGAGGGTGACGATGCTCTCGGGTTCCGGGAAATCCTTGGGATACCACTCTGCGAATTCACGGATGATCCTCCTGTTTGAGAGCCTCAGTCCTGAAGTCGGGTCCGTTATGACCACTCCGGTCATCTGCTTAATGAGGGAGGTGAAGTAGTTTATCCCGATCCTCCTGAGTCTTGTGGACTGGTATCCCTCTTTCTCTATGAACCTCGAGCCGATGACCATGTCGGCGCCGCTCTTTTCCATGGCTTCGCACATGGGCTCAAGGTACCTCGGGTCGTGCTGCCCGTCGGCGTCGACCTGGACTGCCATGTCGTAGTTCTTCTTGAGGGCATACCGGTATCCGGCCTGCACAGCTCCCCCGATGCCGAGGTTTACCGGCAGGCTTATGAAGTTGAAGCCGTTCTCCCTGAGAATCCTCTCGGTCGAGTCAGTGGAGCAGTCGTTTACCACGATGTAGTCGAAATCAGGGGCAGTCCGCATGACTTCCCGCACAGTATTCTCTACGCAGGCTTCTTCATTGTATGCGGGGATTATGGCCAGCTTTTTCACTTTCCCGCCTCTTTCGGGATAACACCAGGGTTTTTCACTGATCTCCGGCAAGTCTATCTTCTCAGTGTAAGATCATTACAGCGAAGAGCTGATTTTATAAGAAAGATGCGGCAAGATGCCGGCAGTGAGCAGAAGTGCTACTTTTCCAGGAACAGCTTGCGGGTTATGAAGTTGAACACCATGACGATCGCCGTTGCAGCGATCTTTACAAGCATGTAGTGGAAATT
>JBMNPE010000027.1:0-19757 GCA_050943435.1 Oscillospiraceae bacterium
GGAAGGTGCGGCTCCAGGATGGACGACTCGGTGACCGAGAGAGCGCTCGTATGCCCAAGCTGCGGGCTCACAGTCTACCCAAGGATCAACCCCGCAGTCATAGTCGGGGTAGTGCACGGGGACAGCCTCCTCGTCACGCATTACCGGGGCAGGCCCTACAGGCACCTGGCGCTGGTTGCGGGTTTCTCGGAAATTGGGGAATCCTGCGAGGACACAGTGAGGCGCGAGGTCAGGGAGGAGACCGGCATCGACGTGGGTTCCGTGCTCTTCTACAAGAGCCAGCCGTGGCCGATAAGCGATTCGCTTCTTATGGGATTTTTCGCCGAGGCAGACAATCCGGGTAAAATAGCCGTGCAGGAGACTGAGCTCTCCGAGGCCCACTGGTGCCCGAGAGACCAGCTTCCCGTGGGAAGCGGTTTCAGCCTCACGGAAGAGATGATGGACAGATTCAGGACAGCGGGATCGCCGTTCTGACAATATATCGGGAGGATAATGCATGATAGGTTCCAAACTCGGGGATTTTGCGACGGAGAACCATCTTAAGAATACAGGGGATCTCATCTACGGGAGCTTCGACGGGTACGAGGTCTCCTTTTTTGAGGACGACGCCGGGAAGTCATTCTTTATAGACATGTATCTTCCGGAGGACAGGCAGCTCGACAGGGACGCCATACGAAAATTCGTGTCCGATGGGAGCACGCAGTACTCTATAGCGTCGTCTTCGCTGAGCAGCACCGGACTAAAGGTTGTATTCCAGAACAAGCCCGGCGTTTACTCCAACATGAAGGAATTCTTCTACACTGTCATATACTTCCTCAAGGGACGCAGGATACCCGGGGAAAAGGTGTGCACAAACTGCGGGAAGCCGGTGGACAGCCCGGAGATTGTCTCAGTGCAGGGGTGCGTACACACGTGCTGCCATGAGTGCGCCGGCAGGATAGCCGATTCAAACATGGCCTCCGTCAGGATAAAGAACAACAATAACATAGTCCTGGGCGGCCTCGGCGCGCTGATAGGCGCGGCGGTAGGCGCAGCCCTCTGGATCTACACGTCCTACAGCGGATATTTCGCACTGTGGGCGGGGGTTGTGATACCGCTGCTCGCGAGGCTCGGATACAGGCTGTTCGGGGGCAGGTCCGCAAAGGCCGAGAATATCTACGGAATAGTTTTCTCGATACTGGGGGTTCTCGGGGCGGAATTCACTTCCGAGGCCCTTGCGCTCGCAAAGCGCTGGAACAGCCTCGGATACGTGTTCACCCTCGGGGACGCGTTCTCATCCGCCTGGACAAACCTTCTGTCCTCCTCAAAATACTGGATTCCATATATTGAGGCGGCCGGGATAGGCATAGCATTCGCGCTGCTAACGATGGCCGCCCTGATAAGGGTGAGGGCACCCGGCAGGAGCAGGACCGGCAGAGTGGAAATCCTCGACAGATGAGGATCAGATACAACAGGAAGGCGAGGCCCGCTCTGGACTCGTGCGCCTTCTATGTGCGCAGCCCGAAGGATCTCCGCGGCAGGTGGGCCGGGGAATTCGCGGCCGGCAGGCCGCTCTATCTCGAGCTCGGCTGCGGAAAGGGCTCGTTCATAGCCGAGACGGCGGCATCCCACCCGGAGTGCAGCTTCATAGCGGCTGATATCAAGAGCGAGATGCTGTATCTCGCTATGAAGAATATAGAGAAGTCATTCGGGGAGGCCGGCAGGGAGCCCGACAACGTCCTCATATCCGTCATGCAGATAATGCTGATAGGCGATTATTTCTCCAAGGAAGACGCCGTGGACGGGATATACATAAATTTCTGCAATCCATGGCCCAAACACAAGCATCACAAGAGGCGCCTCACCCATCCCCAGCAGCTCATGCAGTACAGGGAGTTCCTCAAAGACGGGGGCTCCATAATGTTCCGCACCGACGACGATGACCTCTACCGCGATTCACTGGGATATTTCAAGTCCTGCGGATTTTCCATAGAAACAAGCGGGAGCTATGCCTCCCGTGACGACCCGGCGAGGCCGGATATCGCATTCACTGAGCACGAGCTCATGTTCTTAGGCGAGGGAAAGCCCATAAGCTACCTCAGGGCTGTAAAAATGCCGCTTTCTGATTAATGCCATGCAGGACAGGCTTCCGGAAAAGCACAATATAGAGCCGTTTGCCGGCCCTGATCCAGGGCTGCTCATTCTGGGCAGCTTCCCTTCTCCGATGTCGAGAAGCTCCGGATTCTACTACGGCAACCCGCGCAACAGGTTCTGGGCAGTGCTGGCTTCGCTCACGGGCTCCATCGTCCCCGTTTCTAACGATGATAAGAAGGAATTCCTCGCAGAGCACGGGATAGCCCTCTGGGACGTTGTCGCAGAGTGCACCGTGGTCGGCGCGAGCGATTCGAGCATACGCGACGCCGTGTACAACGATGTATCCGCATTTGCCGCTGAAAACGGCGTGCGCGCCGCAGCCTTCAATGGATCTACGGCGAAAAGGCTGTTTCTCGGCTCCGGGCAGACATTTCCGGAAGGAATAAAAGTCCTGAGCCTCCCGTCGACCAGTCCGGCAAACGCCGCATGGTCTCTCGAGAGGCTTATATCCGCGTGGTCCGTGATGTCTGAATTCCTCAGGCCCTGAATGGGCGGATTTCCTCCGGCATTCAGGCAAACACCCTGATCAGGACCATGTATACTGCAGTCCCGGCAGCCATGGAGAGGACCATGCTGCGCTTAAAGCGGAACACCGCCGCAGTCGCGGCGATCGCGATGAGCTCCGGGATACCGTGCGTGCCTCCCATCGCAAACGGCGTGGTGAGGTCAGTGCTTCTCAGGCAGTAGACGACAAGTATCCCGAATACCGATGCCCCGAGGACTCGTCCCAGATACAGGACGTATTCCGGGACTTTTTTCTTTTCCGGGAACAGAAGGAACGGGAGGAACCTTGTTATGAGCGTCCCTGCCACCGCCATGAGCACCGTCACGGCCATCTCTGCACCTGTCATGGTCACCTGTCCTCCTTTCTGGAGCCTGCGGGAAGTCCCTCCCCGCCCTGCAGGGGCCTGAGGCGCAGCTCCTCCTCATTAGGGTCGAACTGCTTTTTAAACACAGTAAGGGCTATGAGGACGAGGACCATCGACGGGACGATGAATCTGTCCGGGCCGAATATGAGAAGGCATATGACAGATCCTCCGACCCCGACTAGCTCGCTGCCGTGGATCCTCAGCCTGTCCTTCCAGGTTACCTCCTTCCCGGACGCCCTGGACCATGCCCTGAGCCTGTCCGAGTCGGAAAGCCACTGGTTCATAAATATGGACACAAACATGGCAGTCATCATGAAGTCGAGTCCCCTTATGTCCACAGTTATCATTGAACCCAGAATTGCTCCGATGGCAGACCCGCTTATCCAGTAGAGCTGGTCCAGCAGCGAAACGGAGAGATAGTATTTTGTCCTGTCGAGCTCCTTTGGTATATCCGCGGAATAGTTGAGGGCAAACGTCTCGTCCGTGAGGGAATATATGAGGTAGGGCTTCGCCCTGCCGGTGCCGCTGTATTTTCTCAGCATGGCGAGCCCGTAGAATATGTGCCTCGCCCCGACCATCAGCGAAGTAATGAGTACAGACACCGGGCTGAAGGCCGACTGCAGGATCTCTACCAGCAGGAACTCCATGGATCCCGTATAAATTACTGTCGCAGTCACAACCGGCAGCCACCACGGAAACCCGTTCGTCGCCATCAGGATGCCGTATGTGATCCCGAGGAACACATATCCGGTCATCACCGGCACTGTCTTTGGGAATGCAGCCCTCAATTCCTTCATATAGCTTCCCTGCCTTCCGGCCCGGAATTTTTTCATCCGGCCGTAATCTTATCATAAAAAGGCGCCTTCCCGGAATATCATACAATCCGGAAAAGCGCCTTGATAATGTGCTGCTATGAGCAGTCAGAGGTTTATTTCCCGACTTCAGCGAGCTGTTCGACCGAGTGATGCTCGATGTGCTTCCACTCAACCTTCTTGAACAGTGCCTCAATTGTGAGGGGCAGGTATGTCGCCTGGAATATCGGGAAGAGCGGCAGGTAGATGATCTTCTGCAGGGTCGTGGCGCGGATTCTCTTCCACTCTGTGGCGACAGTGATGATCCCGATGAGGAGGAGTCCGGCGTAGAATGAAATTGCCCCGAACACCAGCGACTGTGCCGCTATGCCCCAGAGGATCGCGCGGTAGTATGTGCCGAGTCCGCTCGCGAATATAAAGAAGATTATGTGGTATATGATCATGCCTATCGTGACGAGGCTCGCAGGAGCCACTGTCATAAGGACGTCATAGCATGAATGGCGGTTTTTCTTGGCTGTGAAGCAGCCCTTCACGAGGTCAGGGATGTACCTGAAGTCGATCTGGAAGAATCCCTTCGACCAGCGGAGCCTCTGCTCCCAGGACTGGCTGAAGGTCACCGGCTGTTCGTCATACAGGATCGCGCCGTCGCAGTATCCTATCCTCTTGCCCTTGAAGGCGCAGTTGACCGAGAACTCTATGTCCTCCGTGAGCAGGTGGTACGGCCATCCGCCGTTCTCCTCGAGGAGCTGGGACGAAACAAGGAATCCCGTCCCGGAGATCATGCAGGAAGTTCCGAGAAGGTAGCGCGGGAGGTTCATGTACCTCGCCTCCCTCAGGAACCAAATCGAATACGACGCCGTTATCCAGTTTGTCCCGAAGTTCTTTGAATTCCTGTAGCTCGTCACGCAGTCGTAATTTCCTGAGGCAAAGGTGCGGTTCATCTCGGTTATGAAGTTCTTGTCCAGAATGTTGTCCGCGTCGAACACGAAGAATCCGTCGAAGGCATTGTGGCCATAGTCATGGACCACCCTGCGGTACAGCTCGTCCAGGGCATATCCCTTGCCCTTCTTTGTCTCGCTGTGCCTTTCGTATACGACCACCCCGGCATCCCTGGCCGCCCTGGCGGTCCCGTCTGTGCAGTTGTCTGCCATCACAAAGATCTTTATCTTGTCCTGGGGATACGTCTGGCTTTTGATGGATTCTATCAGTTCTCCTATGACCGACTGCTCGTTCCTCGCGCTTATGAATACTCCGTAGTTGAGCAACTTTACAGGCTCAAGTCCATGTTTCTTCTTTCCGCGGCGGTAGGCGAGTCCAACGATCATGTAGAACACCTGATACAGGTATGCGGCTGTCAGGAGCACGAACACAGTCCCGCTCACAGTCAGAAACGCATGCAGCATCTTCATTGTCTGATTCACCTCAATACAAGCCTGGTTTTCAGGCGCTTTCCATCCTGCAGTAAGCAGAAACTGCCATATTATAGCATTGCATGCAGGAGCTTTCAAGGCATTTATTGTATATTTTGAACAACATGGAATGTATATTCATGTGCATAATGTATATACATTCATATGAATAAACCCCGGCGCATCAGGCCGGGGATATTCGCGTCTTTTCCGGGGATCAGTCCTGGCCCTCGTCTTCCCCGCCCTCCATGAGATACGTGGCCTCGATGTCGGCGAGGTGCAGCTTGACTGCGAGGGGATACCTTTCGAAGGCCTGGCTCACTGCGCTTCCGCCGCCCCTGGCGGAGTCGTCAAAGCCTCCCATGTGCCACCTTATCGCAATGGCCTCCTGGGGCTTGAGCCTCACGAACCTCTCTATGAGATAAACTGACTTTTCCCCGTGTCCGTAAGGGAATTTGTCCTCGATCACGTAGCAGGGGACCTTCTCCCACTGCCCTGTCTTCTCGTTCTTCCTGTTCCTGGTGGATTCCCTGTAGAACTCGGCCTTGCACAGGTCGTGCAGCAGGGATACAAGAGTGAGCGACTCCTCGTTTTCCGGCTGAGGGTCCCTGTCGTTTCTCGCCTTCATGGCGTCGTAGACATTGAGGGAGTGCATCACGAGGCCCTCCCTGCATGCGAGGTGGTACCTCGAGCTCGCGGGAGCCACAAAGAAGTCGGTCCTGTCCATCCACTCGATGAGCCTGTCTATGCCGTCCCTGTGCACCTTGCCCCTCAGGAGGCCGATGTATCTGTCGCGGTATTCAGACATCAGAGATCCATTTCGTTGAGCAGTTCCTTCAGGGCCTTGGCCTCTTCCCTCGAGAGGGAGATGCCCTTGCTCATCTTCTCGTTGTTCGGGGCCCAGTCGCGGATATCGTATTTCGGCTCCCTGTCATTCCAGCTGATGAGGTTGAGCTGCCTGCTCCATCCGTTGGGGTTTTCGGACAGCACTCCGAGCTTGTCCTTGATCTCGTATTTGAATTCAGCCATGATGCGGAATTCCTCCATGTCAATCGTTAGATTTTAGTTTAACAGATATATTACTTGATGGATATTAAAATTACAACCAACAAATAAGACCCGCAGGTTTCATAATCTGCGGGCCATGAATTCACGGTGGTCGGAGTGGCGAGATTCGAACTCGCGGCCTCTTGGTCCCGAACCAAGCGCTCTACCAAACTGAGCCACACCCCGTAAACATAAGCCATTGGTCGCCCAATGGCTTTTTTCTGGTTGGGGAAGAAGGATTTGAACCCTCACAAACAGAGTCAGAGTCTGTCGTGCTGCCATTACACAATTCCCCAGCGCTTTATAAATTATACTTTACGGCAGTTAATTGTCAAGGACGCTTTTTATCCTCACCATGGCATGCAAAAGCCCGCCTCCCGGGAGGAAGGCGGGTCTGGATTCAGCTTCTCAGTATCTGTACGGTCCCCTGTCCCTGTAGTCCTGCTGCGGGGTAAACCGCCTAGTTATCGTGTGTGCCGGGTTTCTTCTCGAGTAGATGTAGTCCTCGAACTCTGCTATCTGGTGCCCGAACCTGTCGAGCTCGTCCTGTATCATTCCGGCCTGCTGCCTGTAGTAGTCTATCTGGCCCAGGATCTCCTCCTCGACGGAGCGGTCCCCGCGGGCCTCCGGCTCCTTTTTCCCATCCTCGGGTGCAGGTGCAGAGAGCTTTTCGCTGAGCACCGACACGCTCTCATCGAGGGATTTTATCTTTTCCTCGAGCGAGGCTATCCTCTCGGTCAGCTTCTCCACAACGTCCTCGCCGGGCTGGGAACTGCCTTTTGCACCGGCAAGTGCGGATTCCTGGCCTGCGATCTTTTCAGTGAGGCTGTTAATTACGATTTTGTCGCTCGCGAGCTGCTTCCTGCTCTCCTCGAGCTCCGCCCCGTATTTCCCGACAGTGTCCTCGAGTTCGGAAACCCTGCTTCTGAGCCCGCTTATCTCCTCGTCCTTAGCGGAGAGCTGCTGCTTCAGGTCGGAAACCACTTCCTCGGCCTTGGCGATCCTCTCCTTGTAGGACATTTCGGTCTCGGGGGATGCATTCTTCTCGAGCTCGCTGACCTTCTTCCTGAGGGCGTCTATCGCCTCGGCGTAGAGGTCCTCATGCCTTCTGGCCTTGTCGCCCCGCTGCCTTTCTGCCGCGAGCTGTGCCTTTACGTCCCTAAGCTGCATGGAATAGTCGTCAAGCTGGCGCTCCAGGGCGGCATTTCTCCGCCTCAGATCGTCGAATGACCTCATCAGTCCATCATCTTGTCTGTAGTCGTATGGCATTCAAGCACACGTCCTGTCTGCGCGCGTGCGCATTATTTGTTCTGGCTGCTGTTCTGGTCCCTGTTCTGTCCCGGCTGGTTCTTGAAGACCCTGAGTATGTCGTCCAGATAGTCGTCGACATCCTCCTTCTTCATGGGAGGCTCGGGGTTCACGCTCTGGGGATTGACCGCCTTCTGGTCCGGTGCGGTGACCTTGTCGAAGGTCCTGGTCTGGTTTGCCGCACCCTGGGAAGCTCCGGTCTCTGAATCGGAATCAAATCCGGTCGCGATGACCGTTATCATCATCTCGTCCTTCATCTCCTCGTCGTAGGAGATGCCCCAGATGATGTTCGCGTCCTCATTGGCTTCCTTGGTTATGAGCGACGCGGCGAGATCCACGTCCTCGAGTGCCACGTCCTGCGACGTCCTGAAGTTGATGATGACTCCCCTCGCGTCGCTTATGTTGGTCTCGAGCAGCGGGCTCTCGATGGCGGCCTGCGCGGCGCGCTCCGCGGCCCCTTCCCCGGATGCCCTTCCGAGTCCCATGTGGGCATACCCGGCGTTGCTCATTATGCTCGTCACATCCGCGAAGTCGAGGTTGATGACTCCGGGGACGTTGATAAGATCTGAAATGCTCTGTACGCCCTGCCTGAGGACGTTGTCCGAAGCCTCGAAGGCGTTGGCAAGGGTTATCTTCTCCTCGGAGATCAGCTTGAGCCTTTCATTCGGGATCACGATGAGGGCGTCCACGTGCTCCTTGAGCTCTGCAATGCCTTCCTCGGCGACCTTCATCCTCCTGCGGCCCTCGAAGTTGAACGGCTTTGTGACCACGCCTACAGTGAGGATGCCGAGATCCTTTGCTATCTCCGCCACATACGGGGCCCCGCCCGTTCCGGTTCCTCCGCCCATTCCGGCGGTTATGAAGACCATGTCCGTCCCCTTGAGGGCAGAGGCTATGTCGTCATGGCTCTCCTCCACGGCACGGCGCCCGCGCTCCGGATCCCCTCCGGCGCCTTGCCCGCGGGTTATCTTCCCGCCGAGCTGGAGCTTGTACGTCGCCTTGCTGAACTTCAATATCTGGCTGTCGGTGTTCATGGCGATGAAGTCAACGCCCTTCATCCCCGACAGGATCATTCTGTTTATGGCGTTTCCGCCGCCTCCGCCTATTCCAACGACCTTGATGTTCGTCTGAAGCTGGGATTCCTCAGCGATTGAGAAGTTCACTGTTAAGCCTCCGGTAATCTGATGTTATAGTTAATGAATTAATATTCAGCTCAATAATATAAGTAATACTATCATTTTAGCGGTGTGTTTTCAATAAAACGCCCTCAATTATTGACTGTCCGTCGGCGGCCCCGAGGCCTTGTCGAAATACCCCGACGGGTACTGCGGTTCGCCCTCCTCGTAGTAGGATCTCTTGGTCTGCCCGGAATACGACACGTCGAGCGTCCCGGTCTCGTCTGAGCCTATTTTCTCGTCCACAATCGTCTTGACTGTCTTTATCTTGTAGTCGAGGTCGCTTATGGTGCCCACTATTATGTAAATCCTGTCGTCGTAGACCATTGAGATGTTCAGCCTGTCGGAGATGTTTACGGAGGTGACCTTGCCTAGAAGCTCGTACTCCTCCAGCACCGAAATCATCTCCTTGAGCTCCTCAGTGTTGTCCTCTCCGCTCCCGGAATCCACGGTGAGCAGCGTCCCGGCCTCGAATCCGGCCGGCTGGATGCCGTACACCTTGGTCACCCCCGAGGGGTCCTTTTCCGAGGTTTCGATTATCCTGAGCCCGTCGGAAAGTATCATGTTTCCGCCGGTGCACGGTATGCATATGCAGTTCTTGACCTCTGTCACGGTAATCACGAGCTTTGACGGAAATACCCTCGTGAACTCGACGTCGTCGAGGTACGGGAACTCGGTGAGAAGGCTGTTTCTTATCTGCGTCGTGCTCAGGAACACCAGGTTCTTCCCGGTGAGGTCGCCTGTGACGCTGCTTATCTCCTCGGCGGAGTAGTAGTCGAGGTCCCCCTCTATGCTGACAGTCTCTATCTTCATGAAGACCGCTATCGACACGATGACTGCAGCCGCGGCAAACAGCACCGCTAGTATCGAAAAAAAGCGCCTGCGGCGCCTTCTCGCCTTTTCGGATACCGGTCTTCTCCTCTTTTTTCTCCTGCCGTCAGACATCGGAAGCCCCCGGATCTACGCCGGCGTTCTCATATATCCGCGAGCAGATCTCCCCTGCGCAGTTCCTGTGCGCGGCGGCCCTGGCCTTTTCCCCCATGGCCCTTATCCTGGCCGGGTCGTTTATGAGCTCAACAGCCCTGTCGGCGAGGGAATCGAGGTCAAGGTCCTTCTCCTCGCACACTATGGCTGCACCCAGGCTCCCGAGGATCATGGCGTTGTAGTACTGGTGGTTTTCGGTGACATTCGGGGAGGGAATCAGTATCGACGCCTTTCCGGAAGCGGCTATCTCGCATATGGTGTTCGCCCCGGCGCGTCCTATAACCAGGTCTGCGGCAGTCATGCACCGCACCATGTCTTCTATATAGACCCTGCAGTCTATGTCAGGGCAGTCCCCCGGGATTCCGTAATCGGCGAGCCTCTTGGGGAATCCCTCGGTCCAGTAAATCCCCATGCCGTGGATGTGGTATGTCCTGCCCTTTCCGGCCGTCTTTGCCATTATCCTGACCGCGAGCTCGTTTATCGTCTTAGAGCCGTTTGAGCCGCCGAATGAGAGTATGCAGGTCCTGTCCCCGACTCCGAGCTCATTCCTGCACTGTTCCCTGTCGGCAGTGAAGAACCCGTCCTCAATGGGCGTCCCGACGACATATGTCTTGTCGGGGTACCCTATCCTCTCCTTCGCGTCCTCGGAAGGTGCAAAGATCAGGTCGACGTGCTTTGCGAGCAGCCTGGTAGTGACCCCCGGGAATGCGTTCTGCTCCTGGATCGCCGTGCGTATCTTCATCTGGGCGGCAGTGAGCACGGCCGGGCCGCTCACGTATCCGCCGCACCCTATTACAAAATCGGGCCTGAATTCCCTGTAGAACTCCCTGCACTGCCTCTCCGAGACGAGCGCCTTCCTGACGGCCTCGGCATTTTCCGCGAGTGCCCTGGGGCTCCATCCCCTCGTGAATCCTGAGGCGACAACGGGAATCAGCCTGTATCCGGCCTTCGGGACGAGTCTGCTCTCCATCCCGTCGGACCTCCCTACAAAGGCTATTTCAGCCCTGCCGTCCCTGTTTTTTATCTCCTCGGCTATTGCAAGGGCAGGATTTATGTGTCCGGCAGTTCCCCCTGCTGCAAGCACGTATTTCATGCTCGGATCACCTCCTGCGGATGTTCGTCGAGGACGAGTACCTCGAGATTGAAAGCAGGACCCCGGTCTCGGCCATCAGTATCATGAGGGAAGTGCCTCCCTGGCTGAAGAACGGGAGGCTTATGCCGGTGTTCGGGATCGTATTGGTGACGACGGCGATGTTGAGGACTACCTGTATGCCGACCTGGCACGAGATGCCTATCGCTGTCATGGCGGAGAACTTGTCCTTTGCCTTGAAGCCTATTGCGAATCCCCTGTACACGTAGAGCACGAACAGCAGGATTATGAGGAATGCGCCTATGAACCCAAGCTCCTCGCAGACAATAGAGAAAATAAAGTCGTTCTGCGGCTCCGGGAGATACAGCTGCTTCTGCCTCGAATTGCCGAGTCCCAGCCCGAAAAGCCCTCCGGACCCGATCGCCAGCAGGGACTGCACAGTCTGGTATCCGCCGCTCTCGAACGGGTGCAGCCAGGC
Organism: Oscillospiraceae bacterium; assembly: GCA_050943435.1. Classification (GTDB taxonomy): domain Bacteria; phylum Bacillota; class Clostridia; order Oscillospirales; family Ruminococcaceae; genus RGIG5675. Next base: position 11,306 of record JBMNPE010000027.1, read on the forward strand.
CTCTATCCTGGAGCCCGCATAAGAGAGCTTGTCCGAGGTCAGGACGACCCCTATGACCGCGGCTGCCCCGGCAGCCAGTGTGAGAATCAGGTCGATGATCTTGGTCCCCCCGACGAACATCAGGATGAACCCGATTGAGAGGATTATTATCGTGCCGGAGAGGTGGGTCTGGTTGAGCATTATCAGGGCTATTGCCGCCAGTATCCCCATCGGCTGCAGGAACCCGTACTTGAATTCCTTCATCTTCTGGGGCTTCTCCGAGGCTATGCGCGAAAACAGTATTATCACCGTGAATTTTACGAGCTCCGAGGGCTGGAAGGTATAGCTCCCGATGATTATCCACCTTCTGGCCCCGTTCCTCGCAGGCATCAGCAGGGTTATCGCGAGCAGGATGTAGGAGATGATGAACAGCGTCCACGCCCACTTGTAGTAGAACCTGTAGCTTATGCGCGAGACGGCATATGTCAGTATGAATCCGAGCACGGCATATATGGCCTGGCTTCTTATGTACTTGTAGCTGTCGCCGTAATATGCGAGGCAGTACGCGTAGCTTGAGGAATAGAGCATGACGAGCCCCATCACGACAAGAATCGTCATTACGACGACCAGCGTGACGTCGGCCTTCCCGTTGGGCCTCTTCAGTTTTGCAAGCGGAGATTTCCTCTCAGCCGCACTGTCCATGAATCCAATCCCCTTCCGCGCCGCGGATCACGATGCCGCGAGCAGTATCACCGAAACGGCCCCGCCCAGCACAGTGACCAGGCCGAATACCGCGTCTATCTTAATTTCGCTCCATCCGCACATCTCGAAGTGATGGTGGATGGGAGACATCTTGAACAGCCTCTTTCCGTGAGTCGCCTTGAAATAGCACACCTGGAGTATCACGGAGAATGCCTCGCACAGGTACACAATCCCTGCGACGAACAGGAGCACCGGGTACGATATCCCGAATGCCATGCTTATGACCGCCCCTCCCAGGAACAGCGAGCCTGTGTCGCCCATGAATATCTTGGCCGGATAGAAGTTCCACACGAGGAAGCCGGCGCACGCCCCTGCGACCGCGGCCGCAAAGAGCCCCGTTGCGGCATAGCCTGCGACTGCGGAGCAGGCCACCATCGCGGCGCTGTAGAAGAACGTCACGGTGGAGTTGAGCCCGTCAAGGCCGTCGGTGAGGTTTACGGCGTTTACGAACCCCACAATTGTGAATATCGAGAGCGGATAGTAGAACCACCCGAGCCTCAGGGTGCCTATGAGAGGGAATACCCAGTCGGTCCCCTCCCCGCCGTAGAAGTGCATCAGCACGACATATGCCGTGGCTATGATGGTCTGCGGAATGAGCTTCTTTTTGGCGGTCAGCCCGAGGTTGCGGTTGTTCTTTATCTTCATCATGTCGTCGGTGAAGCCTATCGCCCCGAAGCAGAGGGATGCGCAGAGTCCTATGACCAGCCTCATCCTCTCCTCGAAGTACTGGTCGTTCATTATCTGCGGGTGCCTCAGGTACAGCGTCAGTATCCCAACGGCAAGGGATATTATCACCCCGAACACTATCATGATCCCGCCCATTGACGGCGTGCCGGCCTTTTTCTGGTGCCATGTCGGACCGATGTCATTTATGACCTGGTCCAGCTTCTTCTTCTTGAGCCACGGCACTATCACTATCCCCAGAAGGGCCGTCACCAGCACCGAAGTCACGGCGGTCACAATCAGTGATGTTCTCTCCATCTTGCCTCCTCAGCTTCTGAGAGCGCGGAACTCGGATATGACGTCCTCGAGCTTCATGCTCCTGCTCCCCTTGAATATTACGGCGTCGCCGTCGTGCGCGGTCTCAGCGAGGTATTTTGCGAGGTCGTGCTTTGATTCAAAGTGCTCCACGCACGGAACCCCTGCAGCCCTTGCGGCCTCGGCGCACGTGCGCATCTCATCTCCTATGCACAGGAGCACGTTTATCCTGCATCTCGCCGCCCACATGCCTATCGCCCTGTGAGCGGCCTCGGATATGTCCCCGAGCTCCAGCATGTCGCCGAGCACCGCTATCCTCAGCCCCTGGACCTCAAGGTTGGAGAGCATGGCGAGGGATGCCTTCATGGAATCCGGGTTCGCATTGTAGCAGTCCTCGATGAGGGTGATGCCCTTGAAATCCACTATTTTCTGCCTCATCCCCGACGGGACGTAGTCGGAAAGCGCGGCCGCCGATCCTGCCGGGTCGAGCCCCAGCCTCGTTGCCGCAGTGTAGGCGGCCAGGGCATCGAGGACGGAAACCTTCCCGATTGCCGGGATGCACGCCCTGAATTCTCCGTTGAGCCTGTCGAATATCCTGAATTCGGTCCCCTTGTTGCTCCACTTGACGTCTCTAGCGCAGACATCGCTGTCCGTGTTGTCTATCCCGAAGGTGGCGGTATCGCGGCCTATCCTGTCCTTTGCGCCTGAAAGCAGGTCGTCGTCGCCGTTTATCACGAGGATGCCGTCATCCGGCATTCCGTCCATTATCTCGAGCTTGGCCCTGAGTATGTTCTCCCTTGTCCTCAGAAACTCTATGTGGGAGACGCCTATCATCGTGATTATCCCCACATCGGGCCTCGCAGCCCTGGAGAGCCTGCTTATCTCGCCGAGCCCGCTCATCCCCATCTCTACGACGGCCAGTTCTGTGTTCCTGTCCATCCTGAACAGGGTGCTTGGCACTCCAACCTCGTTGTTGAAGTTCCCCTCCGTCTTGAGGGTCCTTCCGAACCTTGAGAATATGGCGGCAGTCATGTCCTTGGTGGTGGTCTTGCCGGCGCTGCCGGTCACCCCGGCCACCCTGGGGCTAAACTGCTTCCTGTAGTTCCCGGCCATGGCGATCAGGGCAGCCTTTGTGTCAGGCACTATTATCTGCTCTATCCCGATGTCCTGCCGCCTTCTGGACAGGACTGCGGCAGACGCGCCGGCCGCAGCAGCGGCCTTTGCGAATTCCTCGCCGTCGAACCTGTCTCCCTTAATGCCGACAAATACGGATCCGGGCTCTATGGTCCTCGAATCCGTGCTGACAGCCTTTACCACAAGGCCCGGGTTCATGGTGACCCCGACTCCCTCGAGAAGCTTCCCAAGTGCTACAGGCTCCATGGTTCACCTCCGGTCCCGTCGTAGAACCTTCTCACAATGTCGTGCTCCGACTGATACACGGTGTACCCGTCAAGGGCCTGGTAGTCCTCGTGGCCCTTGGCGCACAGCACAAGCATGTCGCCCTTCTCAAGCATCGACAGGGCCTGGGCCACTGCGAAATACCTGTCTACGGCAATCGTGTAGGGCTTGTCCCAGTCGGCAAACATGTCTATGTAGTCATTCATGATCCCGGCAGGGTTGTCGTGCCTCGGGTTGTCGGAGGTCACAAACACGTAGTCTGCGTATTTTCTCACGGCCTCCGCCATCGGGCGCCTCTTTGCCGGATCCCTCTCGCCTGCGCACCCGAACAGTGCTATGAGCCTGTTCTCCGTAAACGGCTTGAGGCTCGAGAGTATCTGCTCGAGGGCATCCGCCGTGTGCGCGTAGTCGCATATGACAGTCGCGTCCCCGGAGTGGAGCACCTCGCACCTGCCGCTTATCCCGGTTATCCCGGAGATCACCTGCGCCGAATCGCGGAGCGGTATTCCCATGAGATCCAGGGCAGCGGCAGCGGAAAGTGCGTTGTATATTGAGAATTTGCCCGGGACGTGGAATTCTATCTCGGCTTCCTCATCCCCGTGCACAGCCTTGAACGCTATTCCGGACGGCCTGAACCTGAAGTCGGACCCGGAGTAGTCGGCGCTTTTTACTGCTGAATACGTGCTGTACGGGATCCCGGCTTCCGAGAGCTCCCCCGCGAGCCTCACTCCGTACGGGTCGTCTATGTTGATGAGCGACATCCTCGAAGAAAGGAAGAGCTTTTTCTTGGCCTGGTAGTAGTTCTCCATTGTCACGTGATAGTCCAGGTGGTCCTCGGTGAGGTTTGTGAAGATTGAGCAGCTGAAATCTATCCCGTCGAGCCTGTTCTGGTCGAGCGCCTGGGAGGACGCCTCCATGACGAGCCACGTGCACCCGTCGTCGACAGCCCTCCTCATCATGGAAAAGAGCTCCCACGGCTCAGGCGTAGTGAATTTTGCGGGGATCGCGAGGCCGTTGATGTCGGTGCCTATTGTGCCTATCAAGGCGGCCTTTTCGCCCAGCCTCTTGAGGACCTGCTCCATGATGTTTGCCGTGGTGGTCTTCCCGTTGGTGCCTGTGACTGCTATTATCCTGAGCTCCTTCTGGGGATTCCCGAAGAAGTTCTCGCATATTTCGGTGTATGCCCGCCTCGTGTTGGCAACCGTAATTTCCCCGGGGAGTCCCAGGTGCCTCTCGGTCACGACCATTGCCGCCCCGCTCTCAATGGCCTGCTCAGCTGCGTCGTGCCCGTCAAATTTCTTCCCCTTTATGGCTACGAACACTGCCCCGGGTCCGGCGTGCCTGGAATCAGCGGTGACAAAGCTCACCTCCGCATCGGGAGGTGTGCCTGCGTAAGCTATTCCCTTTAAAAGCTCTGCAGCTTTCATCATCTGGTCCTCCGGGTCAGTCGCCGAGCGAGCTGTCTACGAATGTCACAGAGACCACCGTCCCTGCCTCGACGCTCTCACCCGGACTTATGTCCTGCGAGACCGCCACAGCCTCCGACGAACTGGAGCCCTCCACCGTTATGTTGAGCCCGACCTCCTGCATCAGCGACTGCGCGTCCTTTACGGTGTATCCTGTGAGATCGGGCATAGTCACATACCGTATGTCCTCGTCATTTGTATAGAGTATTATCTTACTTCCCTGGGGCACTGACTGTCCACCTGCAGGATACTGGTTGGTGACCGTCGTGCCATCCCCGACGACCTCATAGGTGAATCCGTTGCTCTGCAGCACTGAATATGCCTGCGTGAGGGAGTAGTTCATGACGTTCGGCGCGGTTACTTCGGCGTCCGCGAGCTCCTCGTCAGTGTACACCCTCTCAACCCCTATGTACGGAAGGATGTCGGACATGACCGACTGCACTATGGGTCCCACGAGCGTGCTCCCGTATATGGAGTAGCTCTTCGGGGTGTCGAGGATGATCAGGACGGCTATCTGCGGGTCGTCTGCAGGGGCGAAGGCCATGAAGGACGAGACGTAGTCGTCCTCGTTGCCGCCGAGCTTCTGGGAGGTTCCGCTCTTTCCTCCGACGCGGTAGCCCGCGAGATACGCGTTGCTTCCGTTTGAATCGGTTACGACGCTCTCGAGGTACTGGCACATCGTCTCCGAGGTTTCGCTGCTTATTACCTGCCTCACGACCTCGGGCTCGTTCTGTTCCACGACGTTTCCGTCGGAATCTATTATCTTGTCAACGATATAGGGCTTCATGAGGTTTCCGCCGTTCACCACGGCACTGAACGCTGTGATCATCTGCAGAGGCGTCACGGCATTGGACTGCCCGTAAGAGCAGCTCGCGAGCTGCACAACCCCCAGCTCGTCAGCGTCATAGTAGATGCTGTTGGCCTCTCCCGGAAGGTCTATCCCTGTCTTCTGGGTGAGTCCGAAAGCCTGGAAATACTGGAAGAAGTCCTCCGCTCCTATGGCCTGGCCTATCTGAATGAAGGCGACGTTGCAGGAATTTATGAGGGCGTCCTCGATGTTTTCCCATCCGTGGGCCCTTGTTGCGCACTTCATCGTTATTTCGTCGGTGACATCGTAGTACATGTCGCAGTAGAACATGGTGTCCTCAGTCACAGCCCCTGTCTCGAGGGCTGTGGCAGCGGTTATTGTCTTGAAGACCGAGCCCGGCTCGTACACATCGGATATAGCCTTGTTGTCCCACTGGGCCTGCTGCGCAGCAAGGATTGCGCTGCTCTTCTCGTCCTCGTCGGTTATCTGGTTTATCTCCTCAAGCACAGTCTCGTCTGTAATGGTGAACGGGTCGTTCGGGTCGAAGTCTCCCTTTGTCGCCATTGCCAGTATTTCGCCCGTGTTGACATCCATCACTATCCCGCACGCGCCGTTCTGCACGTTGTGCTCCTTGACCGCCGTGTCGAGGGCCTCTTCCAGGTAGTGCTGTATCACGTTGTCCACTGTTAGCACCAGGCTGTACCCGTCGGTGACCTCGTAGTCGGTCTCGTACTTGTAGTATGTCTCCGTGCCGAGGGCGTTCTGGGCTGTTATCACCCTTCCTGAAACTCCGCTGAGCTCGTCATTGTAGTACGCCTCGAGGCCCGCGAGTCCGTAGTTGTCGGTCCCTACGAATCCCAGCACCTGGGCTAGGAAGTTCCCGTACGGATAATATCTCTTGGAATCCTCCGTGAACGTCACCGCGCTTATCCCGGTCTCGGACATCCACTCCTTGACGGAGTCGACATCGGGCTGGTCGACCTTCCTCTTGATTATCGAGTAGTAGTTGTCTTCCCTGCACTTTTCGAGGATTGTGTCGCGGTCGACCCCGAGGATCTCGGAGAGGCCGTCTGCCACCGTCTCGTATTCGCTCTCATCGAGGTCGTTGGGGGATATGGCGACGGTGTACACTGTAGCGCTCTCGGCGAGCACATTCATGTTGGCGTCGTATATGGAGCCCCTCTTCGGGGATACGCTGGTGTCCTTGATCTGCTGGGATATTGCCATGTTGGAATATTTCTCGTGGTCGACTATCGAGATGACCGCGAGAGAAACCGTCACAATAAAAAAGCAGGCAGTTATGATGCCCATCACAATTGCCATGCGCTTCTTTATGCTAGGTGTCTTTCTCTTTTTTTCTGCTGCCCTGTCCATCCTGAGTTTCCGGGAAGTCTTCAGTTCCCGGCTATCGCCTCTGCAATCTTCTGGAAAATGTATTTTAAGAACGAATCCCCGCCGTCATCGTCTGACGTGACTTCGTTGTCCTTGCTTGTGTTTATATAGTCAATCTGGGAGGAGTTGATCTTTATGAGGCCCAGGTTTTCCTTTGCATAGGTCTCGGCTTCCCCGAGGGTCACATGGTTTTCCAGGGTGAAGTTTAGGTATTTGTTCTCGCTCTGCAGTTCGGTGAGGGTGTCCTTTGACGACTCTATGCTCGCCTTGGTCTCGTTCAGCCTCATGTGGCTGAAGACCGTGGCAAACATGAGCACGACGACAACAGCCGCCAGCGCTATGCACTGCCTCTTGAGCCTTTTTATGCTCTTGAGCCTCTGGGCGTGCGGGTCGCTGCGAATGACCCCTACCCTGGGGGTCCTCGCCGGGGATTCTTCCGTCTCAAAGCTTTCAAGATTGTATGCTGTTGACGTCTTCATATCATCCGACCTTCTCTATGATTCTCAGCTTTGCGCTTCGTGCTCTTCTGTTGCTGTCTGTCTCTTCTTTTCCCGGCAGAACCGGCTTTCTGGTGACGGCTCTCGCCCTTGCCCCGCTTTCCCTTCCGTAGATGAGGTATTCTGCGGAGCTCCTGTCCCCTTCGCACATCTCCTTAAAGAAATTCTTCACTATCCTGTCTTCCAGGGACTGGAAGGTGATGACGCAGAACCGCCCTTTCGGGTTGAGGATGGAAAATATCCCGCTGAGTCCCTTCTCAAGGGCTCCGAGCTCGTCGTTCACGGCTATCCTCAGTGCCTGAAAGGTCTTTCTCGCGGGGTTCCCGCTCTTTCTCCTCACTGCCGGGGGCATCGCGGATATCACGATTTCGGAGAGCTCCCCCGTGGTGTATATGGGCTTCTCCTCCCTTGCCCTGCAGATCTTCCTAGCTACGGCTGCGTCGTACGGCTCCTCTCCGTATCTCCTTATGACGGATGCCAGGTCTTCCTCGCTCCAGGTATTGACGATGTCGGCTGCCGTGAGTCCATCTTTTGACATCCTCATGTCGAGAGCCCCGTCCTTTAAATAGGAAAATCCCCTGTCCGGGTCGTCCAGCTGGTGGGATGAGACCCCGAGGTCCAACAGTGCCCCGTCCACCCCGTCTGCCAGTCCTTCCAGCAGCTGCGGGGCGTCGGCAAAATTGCCTCTGATCACCGTTATGTTGCCCTGTCCTGAAAACCTGTGCTTCCCGAGCTCCACGGCGTCGGGATCCCTGTCGATGCAGAAGAGCCTTCCTGTGCCTTCCAGCTTCTCTGCTATGAGAGAGGAATGGCCTCCGCCTCCCATCGTCCCGTCGAGATACGTCCCTCCGGGAACTACAGCGAGGCCTTCAACGGCCTCATGCGCGAGAACGGGGATGTGGTATTCCCCGGTTCCGCAGGTCATAGGTCAAGTTCCTGCATCTGGGCGTCGAACACGTCGGCGTCGATGGACCTGCTCTTCTCCTCCCATCTCTTCTTGTCCCAGATCTCGGCGTGGTTCATAACCCCGATCACCGTGACGTCCTTGGAGAGATGGGCGGCGTCCCTCAAGTTCTGCGGAATCAGTATCCTCCCCTGCTTGTCCGGGGTGACATCTGCAGCATTCGCAAACAGGTATCTCTGGATGTCCCTGGACCTGCTGAAGGACTGCT
>JBMNPE010000028.1:0-18955 GCA_050943435.1 Oscillospiraceae bacterium
TGGAAATTCTCGTTTATCTTCGAGAACTTGTCGGTGAATATCTCCCTCATTTCCGAGGTTATCCCGTTTATGAGATCGAGAAGCCTCTTTCTGGATTCCTCCACGTCCCTCACCTGTCCGGACATGAATTCGTATCTCTCGGAAACCTCCCTGTATTCGTCAATTGCGGAGACATTTACCGTGCCGAGCGCCTTTATTGCGGAGCGAACGGATGAGACCTCCTGCCTCAGTGCTGTTATGGAAGTGTACTCTGTCCTGAGCTTTTCCGCCTCGGGCCTGGTGAGCTCGTAGTCCTCCCAGAGCTTCGCCACAGCCTGGTCGACTTCCTTCTGCAGCGCGGTCTTTCTCTCCTCAAGCCTCGAGAGCTCGGCTGCAAGCTTTTCCTTGTCGGAAGTGACAGAGCTCTGCTCAGAGCGCAGCTTCGACACGCTTCCGTCCACTTCGACCCTCTCCTTGTAGAGGTCATCCGACTTTTTCTTGAGCTCTTCTGATTTCTGCTCAGCCTTCTTCACAGATTCTTCGAGGATCTGGACCTGCTTTTTCTTGGCCTCAATGGCCTCGAGTATCCTTTTCTCCGTCTCGTCGAACCCTGAATTCCTGTTCTTCCCGTCCTCTGCGCGCTTCCTGAGGTTCTCCGCCTCGGTCCTGCGCTGGCCGGCGTCCCTCTCCCTGCCGAGCTTTTCGAGCTTGAGGTCGGTGAGGGAATCCGACAGCTCCTGGCGCTTTTTGGCGCTCTCCCCGCCGTTTCTGCCCTCTTTCTCCTCGAGGGCCTCGAGCACCTGTATTCTGCCCTGGATCCTGTCCTGAAGCGCCTTCTCTTCTTCTGTCTTCTTCCTGGCGCTCTCCATGTCGTCCCCGGCAGTCTTCTTCCTGGCCTCGGCGGCTTCCAGAGCAGCGTTTATTGTCTCGAGTGCCTGCGCATGCCTCTTTGACTCCTCTTCCGCCCTTATCCTGTCGGCCTCGAGGTTCGTTATGCTGCTCGAAACTGCAGTGAGCCTGGCCTCCAGCTTTGAGTATTCCCTTGAGGCGTCTTCCAGGGAGGCCTTTATCTCGTCGGCCTTCTTCCTCCTGCTCTGCAACTCGGAGCGGAGCTTTTCCATTTCCTTTCTTCTGCTGAACACTCCCGTCGAGCGCGCGCTGTATCCGCCTGTGAACGATCCGCCGGCGTTTATGAGCTGCCCGTCGAGGGTCACGACCCTGTTCCTGTACCTCAGGGTCCTGGCTATGCGGGATGCGGAATTTATGTCCTCGGCAATTACAGTCCTGCCGAGCAGGTTTTTGACCACGCTGTCATATCTCGGGTCGTACTTCACGAGCTCGCTCGCGACTCCGGTGAATCCAGGAAGCCCCCTCACCTCGGAAAAGTTTCCGGAATAGGGCTGCACAGTGTCAAGCGGCAGGAAAGTTGCCCTTCCGGCCCTGGTCTCCTTGAGGAAAGCTATTGCGTCCTTTGCAGCCCTCTCGTCCTCGGTGATTATGTTCTGCATCGAATACCCAAGGGCAGTCTCTATTGCGAGCTCGCAACCGTCCTCTATTGAGAGCACTGAGGAGACGGTGCCTATTATTCCCCTGAGGGATCCGTTCCTGCCCGCTGATATGACGCTCTTTACGCTGGGCGAGAACCCCTCCTGGCTCTTCTCCATGTCTTCCAGCACGGAAAGCCTGTGGGATCCGCCGTCTATCTCCCTCTGCAGCCTGTCGAGGTCCGCCCTTACGGAGTCGTTTTCGGACTTCTTTATCTCCATCATCTTGGAGAGCCCTGCTGCAGTGTTTTTGTCCTTTACAAGCTCATTCGCGATAGATTCGAGCTTCTTTTTTAGCTCATCTCCGGCAGCCTTTTCCTCTTCTGCAGACTTTTCGGCCTCGTCTGCTTCCCGGGAAGCCTCCTTGAGCCTTGTGCCAGCATCCTCGAGCATCGATTCAGCGGCGGCCTGCCCGGCCTTTGAGTCTGAGAGCTGGGACGACAGGGAAGCAAGCTCCTTCTGCCTCTTTTTCTTCTCTGCATCGCTCGCCTCTGTCTCCTCGGCGAGTGCGGCGAGGGCAGCCTCTGCATCGGCAATTCTCCCGCTGAGGCTTTCCACCTCTTTGTCAATGCCCAGGGCCTCTTCCTCGAGGCTTTCAGCCTTCTCGAGGAGAGCCGTGTTCTCCCCGGCGGCATCCTCCCTGCGCTTTCTGAGGTCTTCTAGGTCCCTCTTGTCCCTCTCTATGTCGGCCCTGACGATAGAGGCGTTTCCGGAAGCCTCGGACGCTTCCTTGCCCGCCGAGATCTTCTCTTCGTTGATCCCGCCGAGCTCGGCCTCTATGGACCTGTTTCTGTCGAACAGCTTTTCCATCTGCTCGTCAATGCTGCTGAGCTTTTCCTCGGCTGACGAGTAGTCGCGGTTTGCTATGGCTATCCTGTCCTCCTGGACGCGGACGTTCTGCTGCTGGCGCTCAATTGTGTCGCAGTACAGCGTGACTTCCAGGCTCTTTCTCTTGTCAGAGAGCTCGAGGAATTTTTTTGCAGTCTCGCTCTGCTTTTTTAGCGGCCCTATCCTGCTCTCGAGCTCACCCAGGATGTCATTTAGCCTCTCTATGTTGCCTTCCGCGGCGGCGAGCTCCTTTTCCGCCTCATCCTTGCGGAACCTGTATCTCGCGATGCCGGTGGCCTCTTCGAAGATCTCTCTCCTGTCCTCCGGCTTGCTTGACACTATCTCAGCGATCCTGCCCTGTTCAATTATGGAATAGCCGTCCCTCGAGAGCCCGGTGTTCATGAAGGTCTCCCTCACGTCCTTGAGCCTCACTGCGGCGCCGTTGATCGAGTACTCGCCGAAACCGCTCCTGTAGTACCTGCGGCCGATGACTATCTCGTCCCCGTATTCCTCGAGCCTTCTGTCGCTGTTGTCGAGGCACAGGGATACCTCCGCGAAGCCCATCGGGCTGCGCCTGGAAGTCCCCGAGAATATGACGTCCTGCATTTTGTCGCTTCTGAGCGACTTCGTGGACTGCTCGCCGAGCACCCACCTTATGGCGTCGCTTATATTGCTCTTTCCCGACCCGTTCGGCCCGACAACTCCTGTGAGTCCGGGCTTGAACTCTATCCTCGTCTTGTCAGGAAAAGATTTGAATCCATGTATCTCAACGTATTTCAGATACAACTGACTACTCCCTCATCCGCGGCTAGGCGCGGCCCTTGCTGAGCTTTGACAGTGCCCCTGCCGCGGCGCTCATCTCTGCCCTCTGCTTGCTGCTTCCCACGCCTCTTGAATAGAACTTTCCGTCGAGATAGGCGTCTATTGTGAATGTCCTAGCGTGCTGAGGACCCTCTTCGCTCTCTAGCCTGTATTCGAGGTCTATTCCCCGGGCCTGCACCAGCTGCTGCAGCTGGGACTTCGAGTCTATTCCGGGGTCCTCCTCGGTTATGAACGACAGGACAAAGCTCCTTGCCTCATCCATCCCCCCGTCGAGGAAAATGGCTGCGATGACCGCCTCAAAGCAGTCGCTCAGGATTGACGGCTTGCTTCTTCCAGAGCCCATGGCTTCCCCGCGTCCCAGCTTGATGTCGTTTCCGAGGCCTATCTCCCCCGCGAATTCCGCAAGTGACTTTTCACACACCAGGGCGGCGCGCGTCCTGGTGAGCTGCCCCTCGGTGTAGTCGGGGTGCTCCATGTAGAGCTTCTTTGAAACTATCGTCGAGAGGACCGAATCCCCGAGGAATTCGAGCCTCTCGTTGCTCTCTATGTGCGACAGGCCGTGCTCGTTTGCCCAGCTCGTATGCGTGAGGGCCTTTTCCAGCAGGCCCCTGTCGGAGAATTCGTACCCGAGCCTCTCCTCGAGATCAGTCATCTGATTCCGCCTTCTCTTCGGAGAACGCCTCTTCTATGGCCTCTGTCGTGTCGGACCCGGCCCATTTTATGGCCTGGTTCACGGCTGCGGCAAACATCTTCGCGTTGGAGTTGCCGTGGGCCTTGATGACCGGCTTCCTGAGGCCTATGAACGGGGCTCCGCCGACCTCCCTGTAGTCGAGGGTCTTGGCCAGGCCCTTGAGCTCCTTTGCCATGAAGGCCGCGCCTATCTTTGCCCTGGTTGAGCCGAATACCGTCTCCTTGAGCTTGGAGCCGACCATCTTGCCGAGCCCCTCGAGGGTCTTGAGCGTTATGTTTCCTGTGAATCCGTCGGTCACAACAACGTCGCACTCGGAGAGGCAGATTGCCCTCCCCTCGACGTTTCCGACGAAGTTGATCCTCTGGTCGTCCTTCATGATGGCATAGGCCTGCCTCTGCAGGTCGGTGCCCTTGGTCGTCTCGGTTCCGTTGCTCAGGATCCCGACCCTCGGGTTCCTGACCCCGAGGACGTTCTGCATGTACTTTGCCCCCATGAACCCGAACTGCGAGAGCATCTCCGGACGGCACTCCGTGTTCGCGCCGCAGTCTATAATCAGCGTATAACCCTTCATTCCGGGTATTGCGCAGGCGAGGGCGGGCCTCGCGACTCCCTTTATCCTCTTTACTATGAATGTCCCGCCCATGAGCAGGGCTGCCGTGGAACCGGCGCTTATGAAGGCATCGGCGTTCCCCCCGGAGAGGCATTTGAGCCCGACTGCCATCGAGCTGTCGGACTTTGCCTTGAGGACGGACTTGGGGTCGTCCTCCATGGTGATCACCGACGCAGCGTCAACCACGTCTATGTCGCTGAGATCGATTCCATTCTCTCCGGCAACCTTCCGGATCTTCTCCTCATTGCCTGAGAGAACGATATCGCATCCGAATTTGTCCCTGCTGAGCCTTGCGCCTTTGATGGGTTCTATCGGGGCGTAATCCCCTCCAAACGCATCTATCACGATTTTCATTCAGTAATTCCCCCGTTTTCTGCATATCTGCTTATTGATCTGAGTGCCCTGTCTGCCAGCATCCCGTACCTGCGGGCCTTGTTTTTCTCCCTCACGCCGAGAGGCGGGAGAAGGCCCATGTTGGCTCCCATCGGCTGGAAGTCGCTGTTCGGGGTGCGTATATACTTCATCATCGCTCCTGTCATTGTGTCCTCCGGAGGCACTTTGAAGGTCTTCCCCTCTATCCTGCACTCGACCGCCCTTGCGGCCATGAGCCCCGAGAGGGCCGATTCCATGTATCCTTCGAATCCCGTGAGCTGCCCCGCAGCAAAGGAGAGCGGCGATGCCCTGAGGCTGAGGTCCCCGGACAGGCATTTCGGGGCGTCCAGGAAGCTGTTCCTGTGCATGACCCCGTACCTCACGAACTCCGCTTCCTCTAGCCCGGGGAGCATCCTGAATACCCTCCTCTGCTCAGGAAACGCGAGGTTCGTCTGGAATCCAACAAGATTATACATCGTTCCGGCCGTGTTTTCTTTTCTGAGCTGCGCGGCCGCCCAGGGCCTGTGCCCTGTGGACGGGTCCCTGAGTCCTACGGGCTTCATGGGGCCGAATCTCGCAGCGTCGAGCCCTCTCGAGGCCAGCTTCTCTATCGGCATGCAGCCCTCGTAGACCTTTTCGTCCCTGTCCGGGGCATGCAGTTCGGCCCTTCTCGCATGCACGAGCTCGTCAATGAACTTTTCGTACTCGTCCTTCTTGAGGAAGGAATTGAGGTAATCACTGTCTCCGCCCCTTCCGTACCTGCTCTGGGGAACAAGCTTCCCCATATCGAGGGATTCGGCCAGAACTATCGGGGCGGCAGCATCGTAAAAGCTCAGGAATCCGCCCGTCACCGAGGCGAGGTCTGCGGCCAGCGGGCCGTCGAGCAGGGGACCCGCGGCTATGATCTCAAGAATGCTGCGGTCTATAGACTCCTCTCGCCTTCTCACGACAGTTATGAGTGGATTGGACAGCACTTCGTCCGTGACTGCCTTTGAGAACATATCCCTGTCCACTGCGAGTGCGCCTCCCGCAGGCACCGCGCAGCCGTCCGCCAGGGGCAGAAGGTGCGACCCGAGGATCCTCATCTCCTCCTTCATGAGCCCGGAGGCAGATTCCTTCCTCATTGCCTTGAAGGAGTTCGAGCACACCAGCTCCGCAAACAGCGGGCTTCTGTGGGCCGGGGAATAGTGGCCGGGCTTCATTTCGATGAGTTCCGAGGATATCCCCCTCCCGGCGAGATACAGCGCGGCTTCGCAGCCGGCAAATCCCGCTCCGATTATCCTCACCTGGGGCTTCATTGCTTTTCGAGCGGCCTCGAGTACCCGCACCCCTCTTTTTCGCAGACGAGGGCCGCGGCCCTGCCTTTCTTCTTGAAGAGCGTGGAGCCGCACTTCGGGCAGACTTCGTCAGTGGGCTCGTTCCAGGTCATGAATCCGCACTCCCTGCCCTTTTCGCAGGAATAGTAGATCCTCCCCTTTGAGGAGCGCCTCTGCAGAATCTTTCCTCCGCACTTCGGGCACTTCCCGGGCATGACTATCTCGAGCCTCTTCGTGTTCCTGCACTCGGGGAATCCCGGGCAGGCCAGGAACTTGCCGTATTTTCCTGTCTTTATCACCATCCGCCTTCCGCATTTCTCGCAGATGACGTCCGTGACCTCCTCCGGGACCTCTACCTTCTTGTCCTGCATGTCCTTCTCGGCCTTTTCGAGGCTCTTCGAGAATCCCTTGTAGAACCTGCTCAGGGTGTCGACCCAGTCGGCCTTGCCCTCCTCTATCTTGTCGAGGTCTTTCTCCATATCGGCAGAGAACCCCACGTCGACTATGTCGGGGAATTCCTTCGTCATGAGGTCGGACACTACCATTCCGAGCTGTGTGGGCACGAGGTGCTTCTTGTCCCTCTCCACATAGCCCCTGCCTATGACGGTGGAGAGTATCGGGGCGTACGTGGAAGGCCTTCCGATGCCGTTTTCCTCGAGCGCCTTGATGATGGAGGCCTCTGTGTACCTCTGCGGGGGCTGGGTGAACTTCTGCTGGGGATCCAGCTTCTTGAGCACGAGGCTGTCCCCTTCATTCATCCTGGGCAGCATTGACGGGATCTCTTCCTTGTCGTCTGTGGAGACGTTGTAGAGCTTGGAATATCCGTCGAATTCGACCCTGTATCCGCTGGTCCTGAACACGTACCCGGCTGCTCCTATGTCTACGGTCATGGTCTCGTTGACCTGGTCTGTCATCCTGGAGGCTATGAACCTGTCCCAGATGAGCTTGTAGAGCTTCTTCTGCTCAGGTGTGAGATACTGCGACACCGCGTCGGGCGTGAGGCTTATGTTTGTCGGCCTTATCGCCTCGTGCGCGTCCTGGGCGGCAACGGTCCCCCTCGACTTGTACTTTCTCTGGTACCTGCAGACATATTCCGGCCCGTAGGTCTTCTCTATGTATTCCTGTGCAGCCCTGTGGGCCTCGTCGGAAATCCTGAGGGAGTCGGTCCTCATGTAGGTGATGAGTCCCGTTGAGCCCTGCTCTCCGAGGGAAATGCCCTCGTACAGCTCCTGGGCTATCCTCATGGTCCTTCTCGCGGTGAAACCGAACTTCCTTGAGGCGTCCTGCTGCAGCGTGGAAGTGATGAAAGGGGGCTCCGGGACGCGCTTCTTTGTCCCGTGCTGCACCTTTTCCACGGTGTACTCGGCGCCTTCCAGGTCCTTAAGTATTCCGTCGGCCTGTTCCTTGTTCTTTATCTCGAGGTCGCCCTGGGCTCCCTTCCTGCCCTTGAGCTTTGCCTTGAACACGTTCTGGGAGCCGTGTGCCCTGAGATCGGCTTCTATGACCCAGTATTCCTCCGGCTTGAAAGCCTGTATCTCGCGCTCGAGGTCGACTATCATCCTGAGGACTACGGACTGCACGCGTCCTGCGGAAAGGCCCCTTCTGACCTTTTTCCAGAGGAACGGGGACAGCTTGTACCCGACTATCCTGTCGAGGATTCTCCTCGCCTGCTGGGCGTTCACGAGATTCATGTCGATGGCCCTCGGGTTCTTCATGCCCTCGCTTATACCCTTTTTCGTTATCTCGTCGAACGTGACCCTGTTGTTGTCCTCAGGATCGAGCCCCAGGAGATATGCGAGGTGCCACGATATGGCCTCCCCTTCGCGGTCAGGGTCCGTCGCGAGCAGTACCCCGTCGGATGAGGCGGCTTCCTTCTTTATCTTCGCTATGAGCTGCTCCTTGTCGTCAAGGGTCAGGTACATCGGCTTGAAGCCCTTCTCTATGTTCACGCCGAGGGAGTTCTTCGGGAGATCCCTCACGTGGCCGAGAGAAGCCACCACTTCGTAGTCCGGGCCAAGGTATTTCTGTATGGTCTTCGCCTTTGCCGGCGATTCTACTATGACCAGCGTCTTAGACATTCTTCTAAATAAATTCCCTCTCTTGCTGTTATTTTCTGAGCATCCACATGAGGACCGCTGCGGCGGACGCCGCATTCAGGCTTTCCACCTGTGCCCTCATTGGTATTGTCGTCCTTATGTCAAGCCTCTTTTCGATTTCGGGGGGCATTCCCCTCCCCTCGCTTCCGATCACGAGTACGAGCCTGCCTGCTGCCGGAATCTCCTCCGGCGGGACCGAATCAGATGAAAGCACCGCTCCGACGGTCCTGGCTCCGGCTGCCCTGAGCAGGTCCAGATCCTGCCCCAGGTCCTGCGACCTCCTGGTTCCAACCCTGAATACGGACCCCATGGAGGCGCGCATGACCTTTTCCGAAAAGACGTCCGCCGTCCCGGGCCCGAGCAGCGCGTATTCAAACCCGAATGCGGCGGCGGTCCTGAGCATCGTCCCGACATTTCCGGGGTCCTGTACCCCGGCGAGGGCAAGAACCCTGTCCGAAGAAGAGATTTCCTCTATGGAAGCCTCGCCCGGCATGGCTGCTACGGCAAAAATTCCCTGCGGGGTCTTCTGCCCCTCCGCTTTTCTGTCTGCCTCCAGGGATACTGTCGCCGCAGATCCCGCAAGGGGCCTGAGCTTTTCCCATGCCTCGGAATACTTCTCCTGCGCTTCATCCGTCGCATAGAGCTCAAGTATCCTTATCCCGCACGATGCGGCGTCAAGGCAGAGCTTCGGGCCGGGGAGTATCATGACCCCCTCTTCCTTCCTGAGTGAAGCGGAGGCGGCCAGCTTCGCAAGTTCCTTTATCCTGCCGTTGGATGCGCTATCTATCCTGTTCATCTGCCTGTTCCGGGACCTGTTCTATGATATGGCAAAGCCCGCGCGCGCACGCGTGCGGGCAAATTCACACTGTGTTTTCAGAGCGCTGCCTTCGCCTGGTCGACGAGGGCCTTGAATCCGTCTGCGTCGCTCACCGCTATCTCGGAGAGCATCTTGCGGTTGAGGCCTACCCCGGCCTTCTTGAGACCGTTCATGAAGGTGCTGTAGTTGATCCCGTTGGCCCTGCATCCCGCTGAGATCCTGGTGATCCAGAGTCTGCGGAAATCTCTCTTCTTGAGTCTGCGGCCCACATATGCATACTGTCCGGACTTCATCACGGCTTCCTTCGCCGTGCGGTACAGCTTGCTCTTGCTTCCGTAATATCCCTTCGCCAGTTTGAGCGTTTTATTTCTTCTCTTGCGCGTCATCATCGCGCCACTTACTCTAGCCATCTTTCTTTACCTCCAGTCAGTAGTTGTCCCGGCACGATTCTCAGCCGTACGGGAGCATCCTGCGGATGCTCTTCTCGTTGGTCTTGTCGGCGTATGTGCCTTTTCTGAGGCTGCGTGACCTCTTTGCGGGTCTCTTGCCGGTGAAATGGTTCGAGAAAGCGTGTGCGCGTTTGATCTTACCGTTCTTCGTGAAGGCAAGGCGCTTCTTTGCGCCTCCGCGCGATTTGAGTTTAGGCATGATTATAGACCTTCTTCCTTGAATTATCTTTGTTATTCCGGGATCCCGAAGGGGCTCAGCCGTCCTTCTTCCCGCTGCTTTGCTTCTGCTCCTGCTTTTCCTTGGAGGGCTTCTTCTGGCCCTTCACAGGATTCTGCTTGGGAGCGAGGAACATTATCATTGAACGTCCGTCGACCACAGGCTTCTTGTAAACGTCTGCGCAGTCGGAAAGTGCCTCTGCAAACCTGTTCATGTTCACCGAGCCGTTTTCCGGATGGGCGCGTTCGCGGCCGCGGAAGCGCATGCTCACCTTGACCCTGTTGCCGTCCTCGAGGAATTCCCTCGCGTGCGACACCTTGGTGTCGAAGTCGTGCACATCGATGTTGAGGGAGAGCCTTATCTCCTTTATCTCGATCGTCTTCTGCTTCTTCTTGGCTTCCTTGAGCTTCTTCTGCTGTGCATACTTGTACTTGCTGTAGTCCATGACCCTGCACACAGGAGGATTTGCCTGAGGAGCGATGAGGACCAGGTCGAAACCGCTGTCCCTTGCGATCTTCAGGGCTTCCTGAGAGCTCATGATGCCCAGCTGTCCGCCGTCATTTCCTATAAGTCTTACTTCCTTGAAGCGGATCTGCTCATTTACGGCTTGATCTTTGCTTTCTATTGTAGTGACACCCCCATGGTAGATAAAAAAACGGACGCGGCCTCAGAGTGCCCCGCCCGAAATCCTTGTTGAGAATTCTTTACCCGGGTCCGTCAGGACCGCAAGGTGAGCGGCTCAAGGCCTCTTCTTTGTTTTGCAGAATAATAATATTCACACTGCCGGCAGTTTGTCAACAGCTTTTTAAAGGATTTTTTCTAGAGATCCGCATCCATCAGCTTGGAGATGGCTGCGTCGTACACCTCGCAGGTCTTCACTATATCGTCGACCTTGTACCCCTCGTTCCTCGCGTGGCATCCGCCGACCCAGGAGGGATATCTGCTGTCAGGCCATTCAGGCCCGAAGGAAACGCAGTTCGGGATGTGCTTTGAATATGTGCCGCCCGCCATGGTGAACGGCACCGCCTTTTTGCCGGTGACCTCCTCGTATGCCTCGCAGAGCATCCTCACGAGAGGCCCGTCCGGATCCACCTTGAATGAATCCGCCTTGTCCAGCACTTCCTCGTCGCCGAGGCCGTATTCAGAGGCGGTTTCGCAGATGTCCTTGATGACCTGGTCCGGGGATATCGACGAAGGCAGCCTCGCGTCCATGTCCACGAACAGCCTCCCGTCCTTAAGGCCTCCCATTCCGGTGATTATCGTGAGCGGCCCGAAATCGTCATCCGTGGCGTCGATGTTGAGCTGGCTTCCGTCGGACCTGTCGGATACCTTCAGAATGAACTCGAAAGCCTCCCTCTCCTGTTCGGAGAGAAGCCCGGTGGAAATAAGGAATTCGCAGAGCTCCCTCCCTGCGCTGTGCCCCGGTTCGGGATGTGCTGCGTGCGCCGGGATTCCCGTGGCGGATATTTCTATTCCGTCGCTCGTCCTCCTGGTGGATATCCACCTGCTCTTTGCGAAAGAATCTATTACCTCGTCGTATTTGGAGGCTATGACCGCCCTGGCGCAGTCAGGAACCGCATTGTCGGCATTGCCGTACGAGAACTCGCGGAGTATTCCCTTTTTGATCTTCTTGGTCCACAGCCTCAGGCCCACCCTGCCTTTTTCCCCGATGCATACCGGGAACTCGGCGTCGGGGGTGAATGTCGCAAGGGGTATCTTCTGGGTGCTGCAGTAGTAGTCTGCATCCTTCATCCCGACTTCCTCGTCGAGGCCGAGGATAATCCTGATGCCGTACCTGCACTTTTTCGTGTCGAAGACATGCTTCGCCGCATGCGCCGCCATCACGAGCGGCCCCTTGTCGTCCAGCACGCCGCGTCCTATGAGGTACCCGTCCTTTACCTGGGCCTTGAACGGATCGGTAAGCCAGCCGTCACCTACCGGGACAGTGTCGAGATGGCCTATAATCCCGATGAACTTATCCTTGTTTCCTAGATGCGCATAGGCTATCTTTCCTTCGCAGTCGACGGTCTCGAATCCCATGCCTTCCAGCAGGGCCATTGCTTCCTTCTTCGCGTTGTCCGGGCCCATGCCGTAAGGAGCGTCCCCTTCGGGCTCCCCGCAGATGCTCGGCACTGCTACAAGTCTCGAGATGTCGGATATTATCCCGTCCAGCTCTTTCCTGTAGTAATCCGAACCTGCTTTCTTCTTTGATGGCATACTGATTCACCTCTCTAGTGTTATACTTCCTTTGTATAACAGTATACAACGCACAATACAGTGAAACAAACCAGAAAGATGACGAAAAGAACGCGTCAAAAACTGATCATATTGCTTCTCGCCGCCGCTGCACTCGCGGCCATACTGATTCCCGCGCTCTTAAAGCGCAGCGTATACGCCAGTGTCGAGTACTCCGGCGAGGAGATAATGAGGATCGACCTCTCGGAGGACGGCGTCTACAGCATTGAAGGCGACCTCCCCGTCACACTCAGGGTCGAGGACGGCGGCATAAGGTTCGAGAATTCAGTGTGCCCCGACCACATATGCGAGGATTTCGGGCTCATCTCCAAGGAGGGCGAATCCGCCATATGCGTACCCGCCCGCGTCGCGGTGTACATACGGCACTGAGGCCGTATTCCCTTGAAGAATATATACAGCTGATTTAAAATGCATGGTGTTTTGCTCCGGAGGCCGGAGAAACAATCTGCGAATGTGAGGTAACAGCTTTGGAGACAGCATATTTCCCTCTCGGATGGGCCATATTCCTGACGCTATTTGCGGCAGCCCTCTGGGGCAGCTGGATGCAGGTCGTCAAGCACATCGGAAACTATCCGATCATGGGCCTCGGGTTCTTTCTCTACTTCTTCTCATTCATCCTCGTGTGGGCTGTGACCCTCATACTCAAGCCTGTTCTGCTGGAAGGCACCATATGGTCATATGTGAGCGAGGACTGGAACACGTCCCTCACGATTCTCGCAGGCGGCGCGATGATGGCCATGGGGCTGTATTTCTCGCTCAAGGCCATGAACAGGGCGGGGATGCTGCTCTCCACCGCGCTTTCAGGAACTCTCCAGACCATCCTCGGGCTCATAACCAGCATCTACGAGGAGGGCATGCCGCAGAGCGAACACGCCCTGCTCCTCCTCATATCCTGCGCTGTCATAATGATTCTCGCGGGATTCGTGTGCAACTATGCGTCCGTGCTGCGCGACCGCGACTACGCCGAAAAGCAGGGCCTCAAGGCCCCGGAAAAGAAGACTGTCACATTCCGCATAGTCATGTACCTCATCCTGGCGGCAGTGTTTACCAACGGGTGGTCAATAGGGACTGCGACCGGAACTGCGAGGAACTTTCCCCCGATAATAACCTGTGCCCTCATGGCGACGGGGTCGTTCATAGGCATGACGGTCGTGGCATTCATCTCGTTCACGGTAAAGCACCAGTGGAGGGAAGTCTTCTGCGTGGGCACTTCCAAGAAGCCCATCGTCCTGGGCCTCATAGCGGCTGCCTGCCACTACGGCGGCAACCTGATTTCGATCTATTCGATGCCTGAAATCAGCGCAACGCTCTCCTTTCTCTTCGGAAAATCCTCTTCAGTCTGGAGCTATTTCTGGGGCATCTACTACAAGGAATTCGCAGGAGTCAAGAAGCGCACCGTGGCGGTGCTCGTGGTGGGAATTGCCCTCTACTTCGTCGGGCTCGCGCTTCTCGGCCTGTTCAACTATTCCTGAGAGGCAGGAATGACCTGTCAGTCTCATCTGGAGGTGCAGTAGAATGAAGACTCTGAGAACCGTTCGGGACTACATCTGGATAGTTCTTCTCGCCCTTCTGTCAGCTACAAACTTCGAGGTCTTCATATTTACAAACCAGTTCGCCCCGTCCGGCATAAACGGGCTTGCGACGATGATCCAGTATGTATTCGGCTTCAGCGTCGGGTACATGTCCCTCATAGTCAACGTTCCTCTGTGCATAGCGGCTTACTTCATCCTCGACAGGAAATACGCCTTTGAGACGATGACCTACACGGTCGCCTTTTCGCTCTTCATACTAATGTACAGCTCGGGCACAGTGGACATTTCGGACTTCTACTACCACACAGACAACGGAACCAGCACCGTCCTTGCCCCTATAGCCGCGGGAATCGTGTACGGTTTCGTGTTCTCCTCAGTGACCAGGATCGGCGGAAGCACGGGCGGCACCGACGTCATAGGGGCCATTATCCACAAGTACAACCCGCAGGCAAACATGGTCTGGACGATATTCGCCCTCAACGCCTCGGTCGCGGTGATATCATATTTCGTATACGGGTACAACATAGAACCCGTCATCTGCTGCCTCATATACTGCTTCCTGACCTCCAAGGTCGGCGACATGATGCTCAGGGGAGGCCGGCAGGTCGTCAAATTCGAGATAATAACGAGGCATTCCGACGAAATATCAGACAGGATCGTGGCTGACCTCGGCCACACATCCACAAAGGTGGACGTCACCGGCATGTATTCGGGTTCATCTGAGACCATGCTCATATGCATCGTAAACAAGTGGCAGGTTGCACACCTGAGAAGCGTGCTGGCAGAATACGACGGCACCTTCGCATACGAGAGCATGATCGAGGAAACCCTCGGCAACTTCAGGTACAAGAAGAAAGGCAGATATGGCAGCTCCATGGATTCCTGAGCTGCCCCGGCAATTGAAGAATTATCTAAAGAGGTGCATATATGGACAAGATGAGAACCAGATTCGCCCCGAGCCCGACGGGATACATGCACGTCGGCAACCTGAGGACAGCGCTCTACGCCTACCTGATGGCCAAAAAGACCGGCGGGAGCTTCATACTGAGGATCGAGGACACCGACCGCGAGAGATATGTCCCCGGCGCTGTAGACGTCATTTATTCTACCCTCAGGGAAGCCGGCCTCAACTGGGACGAGGGTCCTGACATAGGCGGCCCCTGCGCTCCCTACGTCCAGAGCGAGAGAATGGGCTCATACATGGAGGCGGCCAAGCAGCTCGTCGAAAAGGGAGCTGCGTACTACTGCTTCTGCACCAAAGAGGAAATCGAGGAGAGGTGCCGCGTCAAGACCGACGAGGGAGAGGTCATAAGGTACGACGGCCACTGCAGGAATCTTTCGAAGGAGGAGTGCGAGAGGCGCATTGCGGCAGGAGAGCCGTTTGTGATAAGGCAGAAAATGCCCTCAGAAGGCACCACGACGTTCTCCGACCTCGTCTTCGGCGACATAACCGTCGACAACTCGGAGCTCGAGGACCAGATACTCATAAAATCCGACGGCATGCCCACCTACAATTT
Organism: Oscillospiraceae bacterium; assembly: GCA_050943435.1. Classification (GTDB taxonomy): domain Bacteria; phylum Bacillota; class Clostridia; order Oscillospirales; family Ruminococcaceae; genus RGIG5675. The sequence continues at coordinate 15,047 of JBMNPE010000028.1, forward strand.
TGCAAACGTCGTTGACGACCGCGCCATGGGGATCACCCTTGTCATAAGGGGGACGGAATACCTGTCCTCCGCCCCAAAGTACAACCTCCTGTACGAGGCCTTCGGGTGGGATATCCCGCTCTACATGCACTGCCCTCCCGTCATGAAGGACGCCCAGCACAAGCTCTCCAAGAGAAACGGAGACGCATCGTACCAGGACCTCACTGCCAAGGGCTATCTGCCCGCGGCGATAATCAACTATCTCGCCCTGCTCGGATGGTCCCCCAAGGGAGAGCGCGAGATCTACTCCCTCGAGGAGCTCGTCAATGAGTTCGACGTGGACGGGGTCAGCAAATCCCCCTCCATATTCGACATAGAAAAGCTCAACTACATAAATTCCGAGTACATCAGGGCGATGAGCCCCGAGGAGTTCCTCGAAGCAGCACTGCCCTACATACAGAAGGGCGAATCCCGCAGGGACATCGATTACAAGGTTCTCGCGGCCGCCCTGCAGCCGAGATGCCAGTATTTCTCCGACATCCCGGACAAGCTCACGTTCATCGACAGCCTGCCGGACTACGACGTGTCGCTCTACAGGAACAAGAAGATGAAGACCGACGAAGCCTCGTCCCTCGAGGCCCTCAGGAGCATGCTGCCGGTCCTGGAGGGGCTTGACGACTGGAATTTCGACTCGATCCACGAGGCCATGTTCTCCCTGATTGCCGAGAAGGGCGTCAAGAACGGCTGGATGCTCTACCCGATGCGTGTTGCGCTGTCCGGCCTTCCGGCCACCCCCGGAGGCGGCATCGAGCTCGCTGCAGTACTCGGGAAGGACGAGAGCATAGCGAGGATAAAGAAGGGCATTGAGCTCCTGTCGGCGGACAGGTGATTCTGCTACGGATATTTATACCGCACCGCAAGGTGCGGTATTATTTATTTGCAGGACATTTTGAGATGATTCAGGAAAGGAGCAATGACCATGTCTTTCGGGAGAATAGAAAACTACTTCGAGTCCATGAGAAGGGTGATGGAATTCCGCTTTGTGCTTCCGGATGATGCGAGGTATATGGTCAATCCTGACGGAAGCCCCAACAGGTTCTACTCAAGGCCTGCAAAAACGCTGCTGCTTCTCAACGGATACACCCACAACAGCCTCGAGTGGCTCGCGCACACGCAGATCTTCGATCTCGCCGGGAAATACAATGTCGCCGTGCTTATGCCCAGCGGGGAAAACGGGTTCTATTTAAACCGGGAAGGCGGCAACGAGCATTTTGCGGACTTTGTCGGCGACGAGCTCATAAAATATGCATCAGGCCGCTTTTCCCTTTCGGGGAAGCGGGAGGACCAGGCCGTCTGCGGGGTTTCCATGGGCGGATTCGGGTCGCTGCACACCGGGCTCGCCTATCCGGAAAACTTCAGCAGGATCGCAGCGCTCTCTCCCGCGCTGATTCTCTACGAAATCAGCGGCGCCAAAAAGGGATTCTCCAACGGCGGAGGCGATTACGGGTACTACACGAGAATATTCGGTGACCTGGACACTGTCCTCGAGAGGGACCCAAACCCGGAATACCTCGTAAAGAAGCTTCTCGACGAGGGGAAGGACATCCCGCAGATATTCATGGCATGCGGGACCGAGGATTTCCTGCTCGGATACAACCGCAGATTCCACGAATTTCTCGGGAAGCTCGGCGTCCCATGCAGATATTATGAGAGCTCAGGAGCCCACGACTACACCTTCTGGAACCAGTACGTGGAGAAAGCCATGCTCTGGCTCATAGGAGAAGACGGCTGATCCTCAAGGACAGATTTTTCCCGGCAGACGGGCAGGCTGGCCGACAGCCCGGGGCTTCTCTCCCCTGCTGAACGGCATCCTGCCCTTTTTTCTGCATTCATTCCGTGTTGTCTATTGATTTTTCTGAATTACCTATATAATATATAGATTAGCACTCATTGATTGTGAGTGCTAATAATTTTCAGAAAGGTGACCTGCAGATGGCAAAGAGACAGTTCAAGTCAGAGTCCAAGCGAGTGCTGGACATGATGATTAACTCGATATACACGCACAAGGAAGTGTTCCTGAGGGAGATAATCTCAAACGCCAGCGACGCGCTGGACAAGCTGTATTTCAAATCGCTCACGGATGACAGCGTGGGGATGGACCGCGGGGACTTCAAGATAGAGATAAAGGCAGACAGGGATGCGAGGACGCTCACCGTGAGCGACAACGGCATCGGAATGACCGAGAAGGAGCTCGACGAGAACCTCGGGAAGATAGCCAAGAGCGGCTCCGCCGATTTCACGGACCAGAACGAGCTTTCCGACGACGTCGATATAATAGGACGCTTCGGAGTCGGGTTCTATTCCGCATTCATAGTAGCAGACAAGATAACGGTAATTTCAAAGGCGTTCGGGGAGGACGAGGCACACAAGTGGGAGTCCTCCGGAGTGGACGGATACACCGTGTCAAAGGCCGAGAGGGACGGGCACGGGACAGACGTGATTCTTCACCTCAAGGCCGACACCGCCGACGACAACTACAGCGAATTCCTCGACAGCTACAGGATAAAGGACCTGGTGAAGCAGTATTCCGACTACATCCGTTACCCGATATTGATGGATATGCCCAAGAGCCGAAAAAAGGAGGGCTCGGACGAATACGAGGACTACACAGAGACCGAGACCCTCAACAGCATGACCCCGCTATGGAGAAAGAACAAGAAGGACGTGACTGAGGAGGAGTACAAGAAATTCTACCAGTCAAAGTTCCACAGCTATGACGACCCCCTGGCCGTGATACACCAGCACGTGGAGGGCACCTCCAACTACACCGCCCTGCTGTACATCCCCTCAAAGGCGGACTACAACTACTATTCAAAGGATTTTGAGAAGGGGCCGCAGCTCTATTCCAAGGGCGTCCTCATAATGGAGCACTGCCCGGACCTTATCCCGGACTGCTTCAGCTTCATAAAGGGGCTCGTGGACACGGAAGACCTGTCGCTCAACGTATCGAGGGAGACTCTCCAGCACGACAGGCAGGTCGCGATAATCCGCAATGCGCTCGAAAAGAGGATCAAGAAAGAGCTCTCCGAGATGCTCAGGGAGAGAAGGGACGACTACGAGAAGTTCTTCAAGGCCTTCGGGCTGCAGATAAAGTATTCCCTCTACGAGAGCTTCGGACAGCAGAGGGACCTCCTCGAGGACCTGCTCATATTCAACCACTCCGGAGGGGACAAGCCGGTGACTCTCGAGGAGTACTCGAAGGCCATGCCCGAAGACCAGAAGTACATTTACTACGCGAGCGGAAGGGATATGTCGAGGCTTTCCTCCATGCCGCAGGCCGACGCAGTCAAGGAAAAGGGATACGACATAATCTACCTGACTGACGACGTCGACGAATTCATGCTCTCAATCCTCGGCAAGTACGGGGAGAAAGAGTACCGCTCGATAACCAGCGGAGACCTGGGCCTCGAGGACGCTGCAGACAAGAAGATCGTCAAGGACGAGGAAACAGCGAGAAAAGACATGCTCGACTACATGAAGAACGTCCTCGGCGACGAGGTAAAGGAAGTGCATCTCTCGAGCACCCTTTCCACCCATCCGGTGGGGCTGTCCGCAAAAGGTGCTCTCTCAATAGGCATGGAGAAGATACTGAATTCCATGCCGAACGGGCAGCAGGCGAAGGCCGAGCGCGTGCTCGAAATAAACAGCACGCATCCAGTTTACAAGGCCATCTGCGCTGCGTGGGACCTCGGGGACAGGGACAAGGTGAGCGACTACACCAGAATCCTCCTGGACGAGGCAAAGCTCATAGAAGGCCTCCCCCTCCAGGACCCGTCGGCTTTCGTGGACAGGATAAGCAGCTTCATGAACTGATCCCATAAGTCAGGCATGGCGAAGGGGCCCTGCGGAATTCCGCAGGGCCCCTTTCAA
>JBMNPE010000029.1:0-18933 GCA_050943435.1 Oscillospiraceae bacterium
ATCCCAGCTGAAGCTCGGAATGACGAAGAGCGAAGTCGAGGCAATTGCTGGAAAAGAGACAGATGAAAGGAACGGGATGTCCGTCTACGGGAGCGGTGACTGCGCAGCAGTGCAGTACACCGACGGGAAGGCTTCCAGGATAGTCCTGAGGGACGAGAGCGCATCCATATCTCCCTTCAGGAAGGGGGAGTATCCCGAAATAACCGCGCAGAACCTCACCCCGGACTCCACCATAGATTTTGAAGGAATGGAATCCGCATTCGGGTATCCGGTCTCTGAAATAGAGAAAATCTACGATGCCAGCGGGGCTGAATATGTGAGGCTCCACTTCGGATATGTCGATCCCGACGCAAATTTCGATCCTGCATGGAGAGGCGAGGATACTGCAGAGATATCCTATGCGGGATGTACGATAAAAAGCTGGCACAGGGAGGAAGAGACGCGGGGCCTGCTCAAGGGCTCTCTCGAGGGCAGGCTGGCAGAACAGTATGTGAGCTACTCAGACTATCTCGGAGACTTTTATGCATTCTGTTCCGCAATGCAGCTCACTTCCGGGACCCCGGCAAAATCGGAGGTTGAATCGACTCTCGGAGGTACTCTCAGCCAGTACGACACATACGGCGAATACACCCTCTGCGAACTCGTCCCCTCAGAACCGCTCTCAGTCATGGCTTCTGATTCCGGAACAACAGCCTCGTACCGCATAACCCTCACATTCGACGGAGACAGGATGGTGAATGTCTTCTACTGCTGCCTCAGGCTCAAGGACGGGGATTCGCTCGACATCCCGGACACTGTGTCAAGGGGAATGACCATGGCAGAGGTCTTCCAGACCATAGGGGCAATGCCCACCGCAATGCTCTACGACACCGGGAGCATCTATGTCTGCTGGGGCCCGCAGCGGGAGGGCAACACCATAGACGAGCAGTTCGAATATGTGGTCCGCTTCGGGGCAGACGACTACATCGCAAAGAACTGCTACGACAATTCTGCCCTCGCGTCTTCAGGTGACAGCCAGGGTTCGGAAGGGTGATTTTCTCAAGTCAGATTTAAAGGGACGGGCATCTGCCCGTCCCTTTTGGTCTTTCTAGAGTCAGTCGTCCAGCAGGGTTTTGTCCACAATGTACCTCGGCCTGTGCTTTGCCTCGAGCATCGCGCCACCCGCATATAGCCCCGTGATGCCAGCCGCCGCTAGGATAAAGCCTCCCAGCATCCAGAGGGAAACAGCCCAGAAGGAATACCCTGCAGCCCACCGGCCGCACAGCCCCACAATGAGCATCACCAGAAGCGCAATAATGGAAACAGTTGAAACCGCGAATCCCGCTGCGGTTATGATCATGGCTGGCTTTGTGGAGAAGGAAGTGATCCCGTCAACAGCAAGCTTGGCCATTTTTGACATATTGTATTTTGAGCTGCCGGCAGCCCTCTCATGGCGCACATATTTCACCGTGGCAGTCTTGAACCCGATTAGCGGCACCATTCCCCTCAAAAACAGGTTCGTCTCTCCGAACTGTGCAAGGGCGTCAAGAGCCCGCCTGCTCATGAGCCTGTAGTCGGCGTGGTCGTAGACGACCTCAGCCCCGAGCCTGTTCATCAGCCTGTAGAACATGTGGGCCGTTCCCCTTTTGAATCCGGTATCCTCGGCCCTAGAGCTCCTCACGCCGTAGACGATGTCGCATCCCTCGTTGTACCGGTCTATAAATTCTCCCAGGACGCCCGGGTCGTCCTGCAGGTCTGCGTCCATAGATACAGCGAAGTCGCAGCGTTCCCTCGCAGTCATTAGTCCGCACATCAGCACGTTCTGGTGTCCCCTGTTTCTGGAGAGGCTCACCCCTGTGAACATGGGATTCTCCCTGTGAAGCTCCTCGATTATGCTCCATGTGGAATCGGAAGAGCCGTCGTTGCAGAAAAGCACCCTGCTCCTGTCGGAAATCTGCCCTTCTTCCATGAGGCCAGACATTATCTCTTTGAGGCGTCCTGCTGTGATCCTGAGCACCTGCTCCTCGTTGTAGCAGGGAACCACTATATAAAGAACATCGCCTTTCACGTGAGTAGTCCTCCAGAAATTGATGAGTTAAAGACCTGCAGAACAAGTATAGCATGCTGACTGCCCGGGTGAGGCATAAGAATAGAGCGCCTCTCCACGCAGGAGAAGCGCTCCGTTACTTTCAGCTTATTTTCAGCCCTTGAGGCCTCTTGACTGCCTGTCCATATCCTCCACGACTATGTCGTATATTTCGCCTAGTGTCGATCCGTACTCGAGGATCTCCCAGGGCCTGTTTGTGTGGAAGTGTATCTTGCAGGTTCCGTCGTCAGCCATCACGAGAAGGCAGTCGCCTTCAAAATGCCCGCTTATGTACTCGTCAATGGCGTCCTCATCGAGATTATCGCCGTCTATCAGCATCTGGGTGTCGTATCTGTATTTGAGCATCAGACTATTTTCCTTTTTTTCAATTCAGTGGCGTCTGATAGTCTACCACCCCTCGGCAAGGTTTTCCACCCCGGGGGTAATGCTTCAGATTACGTATTCCGGCTCCCAGGATGTCTTCATGAGATCTGCAATAGTGATCCCGTCGAAGTACTCAACAGTCATATCCCTGTATTTTCTCCACATGTCCAGGGTCCTGCAGGATGCCGCCATCGAACAGCCGTCCCTGCCTCCCGAAAGGCATGCCACGGGGGAGAGGTCCTCGCCCGAGGCCCTGAGGACGTCCCCGACCCTGCAGCGGTCAGGGCGTCCAGCAAACCTGTATCCCCCGCCCCTTCCGCTCGCGGACTCAACGAGCCCGGCCTCGGCCAGGGACGGCATGATTCTCTCAATGTACTTGAGGGAGATGTTCTGCCTCTCGGCGACGTCTTTCATCGGTATGAACGAACCGTTCATGTGTTCCGCAAGATCGATGATCACCCTCAGGGCATAGCGTCCTTTTGTGGAAATCAGCATGACAAGGCCTCCAGAGAGGTCCCTTCCGCATTCAGCGTCTTACCGCCTTGATGAGCTCCGGAAGGGCCTTTTCGAATTCTACTCCGTACCAGTGGCTGGCATCGCCTATGGTGCACTCTATGCATGAAACGGTGTAGTCTGCAGCCGTCTTCGCGGCATCATAGGTGCTCATGCCGTTCATCAGGGCCCCCACGAAGGCGGATGCGTATACATCTCCGGTCCCGTGGCATCCCTTGGAGATCCTGCGGTGCTCGTAGTAGCTGAGCTTTCCGTTCTCCTCGACGGCGACGCCCGTCGTCTCGGGCTTGTAGCTCACCCCGGTCAGTATGACTGTCTTTGCCCCGCTGTCCTCCAGGGCCTTTATCAGCCCTTTTACGTAGTCCTCGTCATACTGCTCCCTGTATTCATATCCCGTGAGTAGGCAGGCTTCCGTAATGTTCGGCAGGATAATATCAGCTGAGAACGCGAGCTTCTTCATGGATTCCACAAACGCCATGTCGAAGGAGGGATAGAGCTTGCCGTTGTCGGCCATTGCGGGATCCACTATATTGAGGCAGCCCTTGTTCTCGAGGCTTCCCATTATGTCCTTTACAATGGAAATCTGCTTCTCGCTTCCGAGGTATCCCGTGTATACGGCGTCGAAGGAAATTCCCTCCTTCTTCCAGTGCCCGGCTATTCCGGGCATGTCATCCGTGAGGTCCCTGAAGGTGTAATCCTTGAAGCCCATCGTATGAGTCGAAAGCACGGCAGACGGCAGTATGACCGTCTCCTGGCCGCACGCCGACAGTATCGGGAGTGCTACCGTGAGGGAGCACTGCCCGAAACACGAGATGTCCTGGATAGTGAGAACTCTTCTATAAGCCATTTTCTTCATCCTCCTGATATCTGCTGCCATAAGGCAGGAATATTGCACACTGTTATGGTCTGCTGTTCATTCGCTGAAAAGCTCTGTAGAGAGGTATCTGTCTCCGGTGTCCGGGAGAAGGACTACTATGTTCTTTCCCCTGTACTCTTCCCTCTTGGCAATCTCCATTGCAGCCCAGGCGGCAGCTCCCGAGGATATCCCCACGAGCACTCCCTGCTTCTTCCCGATGAGCCTCCCTGTCTCGAATGCGTCCTCATTGGAAACCGCGATGATCTCATCATAGATGGACGTGTCCAGGACCTTGGGAATGAACCCGGCTCCGATTCCCTGTATCTTATGCGGTCCCGCCTTTCCTGTCGACAGGAATGCGGATGTCTTAGGCTCCACCGCAACCACCTTGATATCCGGGTTCTTTGACTTTAGGAACTGTCCCACGCCTGTAAGAGTTCCTCCGGTTCCGACTCCTGCCACGAAGCAGTCGACTTTGCCTTCCGTGTCTCTCCAGATCTCAGGCCCGGTCGTCTCGCGGTGCGCAGCAGGGTTTGACGGGTTTACGAACTGCCCCGCTATAAAGCTGTTTGGCGTCGATGCTGCGATCTCGTCCGCCTTTTCAATGGCGCCTTTCATCCCGGATGCGCCGTCGCTCAGAACGAGCTCTGCGCCGTAGGCCTTCATCAGCTTCCTGCGCTCGACGGACATCGTTTCCGGCATGACTATTATCAGCCTGTAGCCCCTTGAAGCGGCAATGGACGCGAGCCCTATCCCGGTGTTCCCGGAGGTGGGCTCTATTATCACGGAATCAGGCTTGAGCCTCCCGTCGGCCTCGGCATCATCTATTATTCTCTTCGCGATTCTGTCCTTGGAAGACCCGGCCGGATTGAAATACTCAAGCTTTGCGATGACTTTTCCCTTGAGCCCGAATTCCTTTTCTATCCTGCAGAACTCCAGAAGAGGAGTGTTTCCTATCAGCTGATCTACCGAAGTGTATATTCCGGACATAATGTATTCCCCTTTTCTAAAATACTACTTATCTAGTAGGTTGATAGGATTATATGTCCGGACTGCGCCGATGTCAATGCATCTGCATGCCTTTTTCCGCAGAAAACCAAAAGAAATCAATGTGGACAAAAAATAATAATCCTTGTATTAAATTTAGGTAAATTACATAATTAATACATCGCATGCCGGGACGGTTACACAGAGGAGGGAATAATCCAGGTTGGCTCAGGAACAGGAATACGTCGAAGAGAATAAAGCCATTCACATCACGCTCGACGATCTCGAAGCCGGGACCGATGATGTATCCTCCGGCTCCATAAGGTATTCCGGGAAGCTTCCACAGGGCGTCACCGAGCGTATGGTTTATTCCGACGTGCTCAGGATAGGCTGGCCCGCATTCATGGAGTACATGCTCGTCCAGCTGACGGGCATGTTCGACCAGATACAGGTCGGTTCCATAGGCCCCCACGCGATAGCGGCAATAGGCATGTCGATGCAGCCTATATTCCTTCTCTGCACGGCATTCATGTCGATGAACACCGGAACCATGACGATGATCGCGAGGGCAAAGGGCAGGGGCGACAGGGCCCACGCCTGCCTGATGCTGAGGCAGGGCCTTCTGATAACCCTTATTGCAAGTGCCGTCATGACAGTTGCGGGATATTTCCTGGCTCTCCCGCTCATCAAGCTCATAGGGTCGGACGACCCGGAGACAATAGGACTGGCTCTCATCTATGTGAGGATAAGGGTGCTGAATCTCATTCCCTTTGCCATTACAAGCACGATAACCTCGGGTCTGCGCGGGATCGGCAATTCCAGGATCTCCCTTGTCTACAACACGACTTCCAATCTTGTAAACATCCTGTTCAACTGGATACTCATCAACGGCAAGCTTGGCTTCCCGGCTCTTGGCGTGAGAGGTGCAGCCATTGCAACCGTGATAGGCGAGTGGTGTGCCCTGATCATTGCATTCTGCGCAATTCTCAATAAAAAGCACTACGTGTATCTGAGCTTCGGGAAAGGCGCCTTCAAGCCGGACAGTGCAGCGATCTCCGACATCGTGCACATTGGTGTCCCAGCAGCAGTCGAGCATCTCGTGACAAGGGCAGGCATAATCCTCTATACGAGAGTCGTGACGTCCCTCGGCACCAACGCCTATGCGACGCACACCATCTGCATGAACATCCAGTCCCTCACCTTCATGAACGGGCAGGCCTTTGCCGTCTCTTCCACGTCTCTCGTAGGGCAGAGCCTCGGGAAAAAGCGTCCCGACATGGCCGAGGCCTACAGCAAGAGGAGCCAGGTCGTCGGATTCATAATCTCGGCGATTTTCGGCCTGATATTCGCATTCTTCGGGAAAAACATCGTGTCCCTTTACACTGATGTCCAGGAAATAATAGATGCCGGAAGCAGGATCCTGCTCATGATCGCCATACTGCAGCCCTTCCAGTCATCCCAGTTCATACTCTCCGGCTCGATGAGGGGCGCGGGCGACACCAAGGCAGTCGCGTACATCACCGGATTCACGATGCTCGTGCTGCGTCCAATTCTCGCCTATGTTCTCGTCAATTACTGCAACATGGGCCTGACCGGCGCATGGATAGCTCTCATGGCCGACCAGGGAACAAGGACGCTGCTGGTGTTCATCCGCTACCGCAGCGGAAAGTGGAAAACCACATTCCATCCTGTGTCTGAAACCTGAGAAAAATTTCCGCAGGCCTAAGCGGTCCGGGATGCACAGTCAGAAAGTGGAAAAATGGTATGACGTCCTTGATTCGAGGACGTCTCCTTTTTTTAATACCGCAGAAGGAAATTCCCCGTGGTTTGGAGAATCCGGGAACATCTGGGTTTCAAAGCACAGCCCGCACCTCTTCCGGTACCTGCCGCCGTTTCCTTCCGTGGAGGATATGTTGTTCCCTGAATAGAACTGTACGCCAGGCCTGTCCGTGGAGAACGTCATCACTATGCCGCTCTCATTCGACCTCGCCCCTCCGCATACGGCACCAGGTTCGTGTTCATTCAGGGAGAAATTGTGGTCGTATCCACCGGCATACCGCATCTGCATGCAGGGATCGTTGATCCCGTCTCCTACCCTTTTCCATGCCCTGAAATCCATGCAGCTTCCGGAAACTCCTATGAGCTTTCCTGTGGGGATGAGGTCTTCCCCTATCTCGGTGTATTCTTCCGAATTGATGAGGACCTCATGGTCCAGAATCGTCCCTGACCCGGCACCGTTGAGGTTGAAGTATGTGTGGTTTGTGAGGTTTACCACAGTGTCCTGATCGGATTCAGCCCTGTAGGTTATTGAAAAAGTGCAGTCATCTGACAGAGTGTACGTCACGCCGAGCCTGAGTCTTCCGGGAAATCCCTGGTCCCCGTCCCGGGATTCGAGGCTGAATTTCACTCCGTCCTCAATCTCTTCGCAGTCAAACAGCCTCCTGTTGTATCCGTCAGGCCCGCTGTGGAGGGTATTCCTGCCTTCATTTGCCTCAAGCGTGTACCTTCTTCCGCCGAGGTAAAACCCGGCCCCTTCTATTCTGTTGGCGTACCGGCCTATGACAGCCCCGAAGAAGTCCCCGCCGTTCTGATAATCCTCAAGAGTCGGGTACCCGAGGCATACATTCCTGATATGGCCTTCTCTGTCGGGCACGCATATTTCCTGCACCGCAGCACCGTAATTTATCACAGAGACCTTCGCACCGCTTTTGTTTTCTATAGTAAAGATATATACAGGAATCCCGGACCCGCTGGTGCCGAATTTATCTTTTGTAATATTCATTACGTTTTATCCTCCCCGTATATTTCTACAGCATTTCAGAATCAGTGCCTGTCCCTGTTCTTCCAGGCCTCAAAAGTCCTCTTCGAGAGGTCGTCTATAGGGATCCTGTCGTATCCCTTTCTCATGTATGTCTGGAGCATTCCCCCGATCGGCCTGGACCACCTCTCAGGTATGGCCTGCATTCCCGAGGCAGCCCCTACTGCGGTCAGGATCTGGGCCGCATTGCAGTCGACATCCTGCCCTTCCATGGCGATTATATTTATCGTCCTGTCAAAGCTGCCATCCCCGTACCACAGCGCCACGACTTCTGCCATCGCATTCGGATAGGCGTGTATCCAGTTGTACCTCTGGGAGAACTTTTCGCACTTCCTCCAGGCGTCTTCCCATCCCCTGTCTTCCATCGACCATTCGAGGGCAGACCTCACAAAGTGAGCATATTCACAGTCCTGGGGCAGGGCTTCCACGCAGCTTTTTACAATTTCCCTCATGCTGCCGCCTCCGAAGGCCAACGACACGAGCATCGCATTGAAGACCTCCCCGATTATTCCATTGCTGTAATGCGAAATGCTTCCGTCTATCCAGGCGAGCCTTGCAGCCTCCTCCGGGCTGCAGGGAGCGAGCATTCCGCAGACTGCCCCTCTCATCTGTGCCCCGATCCATTCCCCGAAGGGGTTGACGACACTCGCGCTTTCGGGAGGCATGATCCCCATGGCGATGTTCCTGAGGGCCATCTCCTCTGCTGACCACCCTGACGGGATGAGCCCCACCCAGTTGAGCGCGATGTCCTCCGCCCCGACAGCGGAGCCCTTCTCCTCAAAGGCCTTGAGGAAAGCGAGCTCGTATGTTATGTCGTCATTGAATGTGTCGGGCTCGGAAATGTAATCCGTGACGTTTCCGAACACCTCTCTTATAGCGTCAGTCGTGTAGCCCTCTATTTCGGTTCCGATGGCTCCTCCGATGATCTGCGCGGTCCAGCCGGCCATTATCCTCTCCTCAAGGCTGCCCTCGTCCGGGGTGCCGGCCGCTGGAAACCTGCAGGCCTCACGGAAACTCTTCCAGTCGCCGTATCTTTTGAATTTCCAGCTCGGTGCGGACGGATCCTTCTCGGCCCTTTCAACCTCTCTCCATATTTCCGAAGAAATCATGTTGAGGGCGATCATATCCCCGGATTTCATGGCTTCAAGGCCGCGGTCGTAGAGCTCCATGCCGTTCTTTACGATATATCCCTGGTTTTCCTTTGCCTGTATCGCGGCGAGCATGATGCTCTCCGGGGCGGAACTGCCGGGAACGCTGCTCCTCCAGTGGAGCATCAGGCCCTTGTCGGCTTCCTCCCCCGCGTTGTTGTATTTGCTCCATGTGCGGTCTTCTTTTTCGATCTTTTTAGGTCTTGCGCTGTCCGTGAGCTTTCTCGCTCTTTCCCAGGCTTTCTCCATAATTGCACTCCTTGCTATATAGGCATCGAATTTAATAGTTCTGTGCTGACGCCAGATAAACGGATATTCTAACGCTATTCTAACATTATTAGTGATAATGAAATATAAGAGCCCAAAGACAGAAAAAATGCGCTGAACGCCTTGCAGGCATTCAGCGCTTTGTGGCGTCGCTAAGAGGATTCGAACCTCCGGCCTACCGCTTAGGAGGCGGTCGCTCTATCCAGCTGAGCTATAGCGACATGTATTTTGGGCTGGTTCTTATATTCTATCACAAGACATTCCACTTTCAAGGAGCTTTTCCGGGCATGGAAATCGTCCCCGGATCAGCCCGAATCATGAGACTTTTCTGTGCACACGTCATTTCCAAAGCGGGTCTTCCGGGGCTATGGGATAGCTTCTTAGAGTCTTCCGTATCTTCCTGGCAACATCCATGCACCTGTCCTTCCCGAAATCCTTAGGGTAGAAGGCCTTGGAAAACACTTCGCTCACTGCGGACGCTATTTCAGCAGCAGAGCTGTTTACCTTTATCCTCTGGGCAATCTTTCTCGATTCGGCGTCAAACCTGTCCGGAGGGGCTCCCAGCAGAAGCAGCCCGTAGGGATCCCATTCGTCTATGCATTTTTTTACTGCTGCAAACAGCATGAAATCACTTCCCGGCTTCCAGGTATTCGTCTGTAGTCATGAGGTCAGTCTGCACGTAGTCGAGTCCCTCCAGGACAAGCTCAGCCGCCCTTTCCTCATCTCTGTTAAGCCCTGAAACGGCGTCCCTGATATATACGACCGGGTATCCCAGGTCTATAGCGTGCATCGCAGTTGCCAGCACGCAGCACTCCGAGACGACCCCTGTGAGCACAACCCTCCCGGCTTTATCCGCAGCTCTCCTTATATCCTCCACAGTCAGCGAGGAATAGGTGCTCTTTTCGTAGAGAGGGAATTTCCCGATATATTTCCTGAGCTCGGGCACCAGCATGTTGAGCTCTGCCGATTCATTTATTTCCCTGTTTATCCTGTTGTAGTCCTTCCATGTACCGACGGGATTCTGAGGGGCTATGAACTCAGTAAAGATCACGTCTCCATGTCCCTCTGCATCAAGTATCCTGCATATGTTCCCGGCGGCTCCCTCCGTGTCCCTGCAAGCCCACGGTTTACCACGCGTATAAACAACCTGCATATCAATGACTAGTATTAGATCATCTTTTCTCATGGCTTCCTCCGCGGCATACTGCCTTCTCGCTTCATTCAATCACCCTGTGGTAGAGTCCTCCGGTGTGCCTGTCATCATAAGGCATCCCGTCGAGATAATCCACTGTTATTTTCTTAATCCTGTCAGGAGGCTCCACAGTAAACCAAAGCGTAGAAAAATCGAGTCCTTCTGTCTCCTCACGCCTGACTGCAAGCGGCACCGAGTTATACAGGGTCGAATACCGCCTTTCCCTGCACGCGACCCTGAATCCAGTGTTGTACCTGTCGGTGAGTGTCTTCCAGCCGGGGCACTTTCCGCAGCCGTTTTCCCCCTGGTTCGGGCATGTGCGGAACCTCATGAGGGGGAGATATCCGTATGCTATAACTCCCCTCGGCATCGTCCCGCGCAGTCTCAGTATCCTCTTCATGTCGAGCTCGAAAGACACCGTCGCGTCTTCCAGCCCCATTTTTCTGTATTCTTCAAGCGCCTCAGAATTCAGTATGTTGAGCCCTGCTCCTCCGTGGACCCTGAATCCCCTGTCAAGGCACATTGCAGCAGGGCCAATGTTTTCACAGAGCACGTGTGCTATTCCGGCTTTCCTGAGCCTGTCGAGATCCCCGTCGAAAGCCCTCACCCTGTCCTGGAAGACAAGCGCCGGCATCTCGGCGATTATCCTGTCCCTGAGCTCCTCCGGCACAGAACCTGCCCTGATTATCTCCTCATACGGGACTATAACCTCTGATATTTCATCAGTGATATCCCGGGGAAGCTTATCAAGGGAAGGAATCCTTATCCTGAGCCTGCTTTTTTGAGGAGCGCTGTGCTCAGGGAGCTGCTCTTCCTCATGCCCAAGGAAGAGGTGAGGCTGGACCGCAGACCTCTCCCTCAGGAGCTCTTCCAGGGCCTCCCTCCTCATGGCCTTCACGCTGCCGGCACGGATGCCGATGCCGTCAGCTATGGAGAGTTCCGTCTCCTCAGCCTTAAACGGCGTTCCCCCTGTCGACTCAATGGCCTTTCTTATTGCATCGGGCTTCACCCCTGATGGATTCACATCCGGGACAGGCCCTTTCTTCCTTATTGTATGAATGCCGTCTGAAACAGAAAGCCGAGAGGGTTTCCCGGCTTCCGCTGAGAAAGAAAACCTGACGGGAACCCCCGGGTATTCATTCCTCGTTATGTCGGAGGCCCCTGTATTCTTCCTCGAAGCCCTGAGGTCCTCTTCCGTCCTCCTCCCGAACATGGCGAGGCTCCGCTTCCCGGTAAGGTATCCGTCGGTGAACCCGCTCCTCGAAAACACGCTTCTCAGCATATCTTCGTCGTACGGGAGCCCCTCCTCGGCCTGTCTGCACGCATACACTGCCGCTGCGGCATATTCCGGACCCTTGAGCCTTCCCTCAATCTTGAGGGAAGCGACTCCGGCATCTATGAGTTCCCTTATATGGTCAATGTGGCTCATGTCCTTTAGAGACAATGCATATTCTCTGCTTCCAGACCTGAAGTCGAGCCTGCACGGCTGAGCACATCTCCCCCTGTTTCCGCTCCTGCCGCCAAGCATGGAAGACAGGTAGCAGCACCCCGAAACGCTCATGCACAGGGCACCGTGGACAAACACCTCTATTTCTATGGGGGACTGCCTGCAGATATCCGCTATTTCCCGAAGCGAGAGCTCCCTCGCGAGGACAGCCCTCGAGAAGCCGAGCTTCCAGGCCTCCAACACACCTGCAATGTCGTGTATGGCCATCTGGGTGCTAGCGTGCATCCTGATATCCGGACAGCATTCCCTGACGATCTTTGCGGCAGCGAGGTCCTGTATTAGGACCGCATCCGCTCCGCTTTCTGCTATGATCCGGGCCTCATTTTCCACGGCTTTCAGCTCGTCGTCCTTTACGAGGGTATTGAGCGTCACATGCACCGCGACTCCCCTCGCGTGGCAGTATGACACTGCCTCCCTAAGTTCCCCGGGCCCGAAGTTCTTCGCTGCCTGCCTCGCGTTGAAACCCTGCGTCCCGAGGTATACGGCATCTGCGCCTGCCCTCACGGCGGCAGTGAGCTGCTCCATGTCCCCGGCGGGGGCAAGTATCTCTGCTCTTCGCTTCAAGTCCCGCTCACCTCCGCAATGACAGCCTCGGCGGTCTTTATCCCGTCTACCGCTGCAGACATGATTCCTCCTGCGTATCCGGCTCCTTCCCCGCATGGATATATGCACGGGTCTCCGACGCATGCGCGGGAGGCGGGGTCCCTGAGGATTCTCACAGGAGACGAACTCCTCGTTTCAGGAGCAGTGAGCACCGCCTCAGGGAAAGAAAATCCCGGAAGCTTTGCATCGAGGGCTGGGAGGGTCTCCAGTATTGCACTTTTTATCTTATCAGGAAGGAGGCCTCCAAGGTCGGTGAACACCACTCCCGGCCTGTATGTCGGCGCGATGGTCCCTGCCCCTGTGCTGGCCTTTCCTTCTATAAAATCTCCGAGAAGCTGCGCCGGGGCCCTGTATCTGCCTCCGCCCGCCTTAAAGCAGGCTTTCTCTATATCCCTCTGCCACTCCATTCCGCCGAGGGGCCCGGGATATGGGAAATCCTCAGGGGCAAGGGAAACCAGCAGCGCGGAATTGCAGTTTCTGCCGTCCCTTCCCGAATTGCTCATGCCGTTCGTGGCGATCATTCCGGGTTCGGATGCAGCAGCTATCACATATCCGCCGGGGCACATGCAGAAAGTATAGACTCCTCTCCCGTCCCTTGTCCTGGCGCTGAGCCTGTAGTCGGCGTGCGGCAGCCTGCCCGCGAGCTTTCCGTATCTGAGCCCGTCCAGCCATTCCTGGCTGTGCTCTATCCTGACTCCCATGGAAAACGGCTTCGGCACCATGGAGAGGCCTTTGTCCAAGAGCATCTGGAATGTGTCCCTCGAGCTGTGACCCGTTGCAAGTATCAGGCTTCCGGTCACCATCTCAATGTTTCTGCCGGAATTCCTGTCAAGGGCACTTACACAGACGGTCCCTCCGTCTTTCCTGTATGACTCCATGACCGTCCCGAAGAGCACTTTTCCGCCGAGGCCCTCTATCTTCTTCCTTATCGAGGTCACGACCTTCACCAGTACGTCGGTCCCCATGTGGGGCCTGGCATCTATGAGAATCCCGTCGCCAGCGCCGGCCTCTGCAAAGGTGCGGAGCACAAATTCCGTTCTCGGGTCGTTTATTCCTGTGTAGAGCTTTCCGTCCGAGAATGTGCCGGCCCCGCCCTCACCGAACTGCACGTTGCTGTCCGGGTCAAGCTCTCCGGTCTCCATGAACTTTTCCACAGTCTTTTTCCGGTCCTCCGCTTTTTCCCCTCTCTCAAGAACAATGGGATTCAGGCCTGCTCCTGCCAGAATGAGTGCGCAGAACATTCCGGCCGGTCCGAATCCGACTATGACCGGGCTTTTTTCCGCCACGTGGACCGTAGCCGGAGGCACGTAGCCGTTTTCTTCCTTTTTTATTATGTCTGCAGGATGCTTCCCAGAGAGGATGCGCTTTTCCACATCATCTTCCAGGGAGACGCACACTGTGGCTTCATACCTTATCCTGTTCCTGTGCCTTGCGTCGAGCGACAGCCGGACTACTGAGGCAGATCCTATCTGTCCCTCCCCGACGCCAAGCCTGCGGGAAGCCGCTTTCAGGACATCCTTTTCATCGAATCCGACCGGGAGCTCCGTATTTCTCAGGAGTATCATCTATTTGCCCCCGCGGCCGCGGATCCTGCGGTAAACCCGCTCGACCATGCCCACTGCAGGTTGTATCCCCCGCAGTCGCCGTCAACATCTACGACCTCTCCTGCAGCATAGAGCCCGGGCACAAGGCAGCTCTCGAGGCTGTCTTTGAATTCAAGGCCGTTTATTCCGCCGGCAGACGCCTGGGCGTCATCGAATCCAGGGACGCCCTTTACCTCTGCCCTCAGCGAGGAAACCGATGAAGCGAGCTTCACTATCCCGCCCTCCGTGATGGAAGAAGCAGGAGCGGAAGGTTTTATCCCCGCGTTTTTAACAGCAGCCAGGCTGAGGCGCGAATGCAGGAATCCCTCAAAGATCTTCCCGGCCTCCATGGACGGCCTGTCCTTTATTATCTTCTTTAAATATTCCTCTGAGTTTCCTTCCAGCTCATCCGGGAGAAGGTCGAGCACAATGCTCCGGGCCCTGCCCTCTGACACTGTTCCCGAGATGTCAAATGCCGCGGGACCGCTTATCCCGTCCTTGACAAACTGGAATTCCCCGCATGACTCCGCAGTGATTTGCCCGGAAGCATCCAGAAGCTTTGCATTCGCCTGGGCCCTTATCCCGTCTAGAGGGGGCAGCCAGTCCGCCCGGGCAAGTATCCTCGATATGGAAGGCCTGGGTTCAATGAGTGTATGTCCGAAGCTCCCGAGGAGGGAATATCCGTCCCTGCATCCGCCGAGCTTCGGCGCCGTGGGTCCTCCGGTGCATACGACCACCCTGTCCGCTTTAAACGCCGCACCTGTTTCTGTTATTATTTCAAACCTGCCGCCGTGCGGGGAAATCCGTGCAGCCCTGCTTTCAGGAACGAGCCTGACTCCCCGGGCTGCGGCCTCCGCCCTCAGCACGTCTAGCACACTGGAAGCCCTGTCGCTGTAGGGATACGTCCTGCCCCTCCCGTCATCCACGGTGATGAGCCCCATGCCTCGGAATAACTCGAGAGTCTCTTCCCTTCCGAAGGAAGAAAATACCCTCTCAGCGAGCTCCTTTCCCGTGCCGTGGTAGTGGGACATGTCCATGTCCCTGTTGGACAGGTTGCACCTGCCGTTCCCGGTAGCGAGCAGCTTCCTCCCGGCGCGCTTCTGTCCTTCCAGGAGGAGGACTTCTGTTCCGGCGATGTGCGAGGCGGCACAGGCGGCCATGAGGCCGGACGCACCTGCTCCGATAACAGCAACAACCATCCCGAGAACTCCTCCCAGCATTTTTTCTGATTATAGCATAACGGCGTGCCGCAAAAGGCACGCCGCGGAGTCCGTTCTGACAGCGTCAGATGACGTTTATTACCTTCGAGAGGAAGTCCGCAGTGCGGGGGTCCTTCGGGGACGTGAATATCTGCTCAGGGGTCCCCTCTTCCCTTATCGCCCCTCCGTCTACAAACACAACCCTGGAGGCGGCCTTCTGGGCGAAGCCCATCTCGTGGGTGACGACCACCATTGTGGCGCCGCTCTCTGCGAGGTCCTTCATGACCTGCAGCACTTCTCCCACCATCTCGGGATCCAATGCGCTCGTGGGCTCGTCAAACAGCATCACGTCGGGATTCATCGCGAGGGCCCTGACAATTGCTATCCTCTGCTTCTGCCCGCCTGAAAGCCTGCTGGGATATTCCTGGGCCTTGTCCTGGAGTCCGACCCTCTCAAGCAGCTCCATGGCGGTCTTTTCGGCTTCCCCCTTGCTCTTCTTGAGGACGAGCTCCGGGCAAATGCAGATGTTTTCGAGAACATTCAGGTTGTTGAACAGGTTGAAGTTCTGGAACACCATCCCTATCTTGCGGCGGATCATGTTTATGTCGACGCCCTTGGCGCAGATGTCGGTTCCCTCAAAGAGCACCTTGCCGGATGTGGGTTCCTCAAGTCTGTTGAGGCAGCGCAGAAGGGTCGACTTGCCGCTTCCGGAAGGTCCTATGATTGCGACGCATTCTCCCTTCCTTATCTGCATATTTATTCCACTGAGGACCTCCAGATCTCCGAAACTCTTCTTGAGATCAACGGTCTCTATAAGCACTTCACCTGTCACTTTTCTTAAGCCTCTTTTCGAACAGGCTCACGCCTTTCCCGACTATCAGGTTGAGTGCGAGATAGATGAGAGCCGATATGTAGTAGCACGGAAGCGGATTGTACGTGCGCGTAACGACTATGCCGTTGTTGTACATCAGGTCGCTTATCCCGAAGTACTGGATGATCGATGTCTCCTTGATCATGCTCATGAACTCGTTCCCTATTGCAGGCAGGATATTCTTTATGGCCTGCGGCATGACTATCTTCATCATCACCTGTCCCTTGGTCATGCCCATCGAGCTCGCGGCCTCGGACTGTCCGACATCTACGGCCTGTATTCCAGATCGTATAATCTCTGCGACATATGCCGAAGAGTTCATCGAAAGTGCCACGACGCACGGGATGATCCTGTCTATCCCGACTCCCCAGATCTTCACGTCAGGATAATTAATGAAGTCAAGGGAGTACATGATGATGAACAGCTGCACGAGAAGAGGTGTTCCACGGATGACCGAAGTGTATATGTTCGAAAGCCAGCTCAGCGGCTTTATCCTTGACAGCCTCATGAATGCGATGATGCAGCCGAGAATGAAGCCCAGAAAGACCGTCAGCAAGGAGATGATTACAGTCGTCCTCGTCCCCCTCAGGAAGTAGTCGTAGTACTCAACCAGAATCTGCCACATGTTCATATTTCCGTCACCTAATATTTATGCATCAATAATGCATATATATTAATGTTGTCCGTACCCCGTGTCAATGGTAAAATGGACGCATTAAGGGCACATTATTGTCAATAAGTTGTTGAATTTGACGCCGTCGGACGTTTGTCAAGCGTCCGCCGCGCCGCTGGAAAGCTGGCGTTTGAATTGGACTACAAATATTCAAAAAATATACCTGTTCTACCGAGCATGTGCGACTACACCGGGAAGCTGTCGATTCCTGAAATATTCATCCTGTGCATGGATATAGCTAGCGCACACGCGCAGTCTATGGGAATAGGGTACTACGCCCTCAAGGAGAAGAACCTCTTCTGGATGGTCATAAGGACAAAGGTCGAGATACTGCGCAGGCCGTCCCTGGCTGAGGAGATTGAGGTTTCCACATGGCCCGAGCTCCCGTCCGGGATGAAATGCGACAGGTACTACGGCATCACCTCAGACGGGGAGGAGCTCGTCCGCGGGATGACGGAATGGGGCGTATTCAGCATGGATTCCATGAGGCTCGTGAGGACGGAAGGCCTCATACCTCCTGAATTCATCGAACCGCACGAGAAGCCGTGCAGCTCCGGGTTTTCAAGGATATCGAGGGACTTTTCCTCTTGCCCTGAGATCGGGACATACAAGATAATGTCCGTGGATGTCGACCTCGAACACCACATGAACAACACTTCCTACGTGAGGGCCCTCATGAGCATGTTCTCATCTGAGGAAGCCGCTTCCATGGACATAAAGTCGATGGAAGTCCACTACAGGGCACAGTGCCTCGAGGGTGAGGAGCTGAGGTTCCTGGAGAGGCCTGTCCAGGGCGGGAAGGAGTACGGCGCATTCTGCGGCGACAGGCTCTCCCTTATGGCCAGGATCGAGTACTGATCAGGAAGACTATAAAATAATCAGACAGCAGAATGCCGGGGCCCTGTGCGGGCCCCGGCACTGTATTGCCAGCTGTATGTTTGTCAGTCGCTGAGCTTGAGCGAATCCGCGAGAATCCTTACGAACTTCTCCCTGTCGGCATGGAGAGCAAGCCTGCAGTTGGGCTTTTTGTCGGGGTGCCTCTTCTCGACATCGCATACGGACATGCCGTCGCAAGGGCCTCCGGAAAAGTCCACGTCAACCCAGACATCCCTCATGTCGTCGATCACCGACGGATCGAGGACATATGCAGTGCAGAGCGCGTCGTGGATAGGCGCGGCGTCCTCTTCCTCCATGGGCTGCCAGGCGCTGTACCCCTTGATCCTTCCGCTCACGAGCTTCTCCATCATCTGTGCAGCCCTGGTTCCGCATGCGCACATTTCCCTGAGCTCGCTGCCCTTCACATAGGCGCTGTGCGTTGCGTCGAGCGGGATGAGGGTGATGCTGAGTCCGGAATCCATGACTATCTTAGCCGCTTCAGGGTCGATCCACCAGTTGAACTCGGAAACGGCCGTGACATTCCCGACGTGGTACGCTCCGCCCATTATCACGACTTCTTCTATTTTGTCCTTTATCCTCGGCTCTATCCTAAGGGCATGTGCGATGTTTGTGAGGGGGCCCACAGGGATGAGCGTGATTTTGTCGGGGCTCGCCATCAGCGTCTCTACGAGCCAGATCACTGCGGACTCCTTCTGGGGCTTTGAGACTGCGGCCGGAAGGTCGAGGTAATCCCCGTGGATGCTGGACTGCCCTGACGCGCACCCGTTCTTGCCGCCGTACGGTATCCTGGGCCTCCTCCACGGGCTGAGCGTGGACGCATACGGGAGCTCGCACCCCCTGTATACGGGGATTCTGCTGTTCATCCAGTCCACGACCCTGAGGGTGTTCTCTGTCGTGTAGTCTATCCCCCTGTTTCCGTTTACGGAGCAGAGCCCGAGGATTTCCATCTTTTCCGGATGCAGCATCCCGAGCATCATGGCTATTGCGTCGTCCGAACCGGTGTCGACATCGAATATTACCTTTCTCCTGTCCATATTGTTCTCTCCTAAAAAAATTCCGCCCCGCTCGTGCGGGACGGTTAATTTCAGTTGTTGAGCCCCGACAGGACAATATTACCATCTTTCAGGGTCTTTTTTACGTCTATTATCCTCTGGTTTGAGCTCCCCCTGAAGTTCAGGGTTATATCCTTGAGCGCCTCGACGAATTCTCCGTCTACCAATATGTCAATCATTGACAGAATCCTGTCCGTCCACTCGCAGCGGCACCTGTCATTCCCGGGGTCCGTGAGCTCCTCCCAGGTGTATCCCGAATATATCCAGATAGTCGCATGGGGAACCTCTGCGCGCACCCTCTCGAGGAATGGTCCGATG
>JBMNPE010000030.1:0-16594 GCA_050943435.1 Oscillospiraceae bacterium
CGTACCCGAAGTCCCATGTCTCCTCGTTGAAGCAGTTTTTGCAGTGGTGAGTGCACCCGCTCACAAAGAGCGCGGTCCTGCACCCTGTCCCGTTGGCGACGTCGCAGTAGTATATCCTTCCGTAATTCATCTAGGAAAATTCCTCCGGCATTCATGAAGCGGGCCGGGCTTTTGAGCCCGGCCCCAATAATACTGCGGATCTCAGTCCGCCGAGAATTTGTCGGTGCTGACGTGGAGCACCCTGTCCGCTATCTCCTGGGTCCTGCCCTGGTTCCAGAACTGGGTCCCGATATACCCGCATGTCCTTCTCGCAACATGCATCTTGGTCTGGTCCCTGTTTCCGCACTTCGGGCACTCCCAGACGAGCTTTCCAGTGTCGTCCTCGACGATCTTGATTTCGCCGTCGTAGCCGCACACGTCGCAGTAGTCGCTCTTTGTGTTGAGCTCTGCATAGAGTATCGAATTGTAGATGTGCTGCATGATGGCTATTACTGCCGGGATGTTGTTCTGCATGTCCGGGACCTCGACGTAGCTTATCGCTCCGCCCGGGCTCAGCTTCTGGAACACGGATTCCTTGCTGAGCTTGCTGAATGCGTCGATGTTCTCGGTGACATGGATGTGATAGCTGTTCGTAATGTAGTTCTTGTCGGTGACTCCCGGTATCTTCCCGAACCTTCTCTGGAGGCACTTTGCAAACTTGTAGGTCGTGCTCTCGAGAGGAGTCCCGTAGACGGAGTAGTCAATGTTCTCTGCCTTCTTCCACTTGGCGCAGGCATCGTTGAGCGCCTGCATGACCTTGAGGCCGAACTTCTCGCCCTCTTCGCTCGTGTGGGACACGCCCTTCATGTAATAGACGCACTCAGCGAGTCCCGCATAGCCAAGGGAAATGGTCGAATAGCCGTTGTAGAGGAGCGGGTCTATCTTCTCACCGGGTTCGAGCCTTGCGAGAGCACCGTCCTGCCAGAGTATAGGCGCCACGTCGGACGGCGTCCCGAGAAGCCTCTCGTGCCTTATCCTGAGGGCCCTGTGGCAGAGCTCAAGCCTCTCGTCCATCAGCTTCCAGAACTTGTCCTCGTCCCTGCCCGAGGAGCAGGCCACATCAACGAGGTTGAGCGTCACGACTCCCTGGTTGAACCTGCCGTAATACTTGTGCTTTCCGGGGACGTAGTTCTTGGCCTTGGCTATGTTCCCGATGCCATTGTCGGTGAACCTGTCCGGGGTGAGGAAGCTCCTGCAGCCCATGCAAGGATATACGTCTCCCTTGAGTTCGAGGGCCTTCTTTTCGGAGATATAGTCCGGAACCATCCTCTTCGCCGTGCACTTTGCGGCAAGCTCGGTGAGATAGTAGTACTTCGTGCCCGGTTTGATGTTGTCCTCCTGCAGGACGTATATGAGCTTCGGGAAAGCAGGGGTGATGTACACACCGCTCCTGTCCTTGACCCCGAGGATCCTCTGCTTGAGCATGACCTCGATGATCATCGCGAGGTCGTCCCTGGTCTGTCCCTCGGGGACTTCGTGCAGGTACATGAACACCGTGACGAACGGCGCCTGCCCGTTGGTCGACTGGAGCGTAATCAGCTGGTACTGGATTGTCTGGCAGCCGGACTCAACTTCCTTGAGAAGCTCCTGCTCAACCAGCTTGTCCACCTTGTCCGGGGTGAGGTTTGCACCTGCCTCCTCGAGCTCTGCGGACAGCCTCTTGTGGATCTTCTTCCTGGATACGTCCACAAACGGGGCCAGATGGGACATCGTTATCGTCTGTCCGCCGTACTGGCTGGAAGCAACCTGGGCAACTATCTGGGACGCGACTGTGCACGCCGTGGCAAAGCTGTGCGGCCTGTCGATGTGGGTCCCGCTTATGCAGGTCCCGTTCTGGAGCATGTCGTCCAGGTTTACAAGGTCGCAGTTGTGCATGTGCTGGGCGAAATAGTCCGCATCGTGGAAGTGGATAATGCCTTCCTTGTGCGCGTTTACGATGTCCTCGGGGAGGAGGTATTTGTTGGTGTAGTACCTGCTCCACTCGCCGGCCATGTAGTCCCTCTGCACTGAAAGCACTGTGGGATTCTTGTTGCTGTTCTCCTGGTTGACTTCCTCGTTGTTCTGCTCGACAACCCCGGAAATCTTCTGGTCGATGTTGCTCATCTTCCTGAGCTCATTGTGGCGGTAGCGGTAGGTTATGTAGAGCCTTGCGACCCTGTTCTTTCCGCTCGCCATGAGGGCATCCTCTACCTTGTCCTGGATCTCCTCGACCGACAGGTCCCTTCCGGCGCTCATTGCGTCCTTTTCTATGCCGCGGGCGATTTCATCTATCTGCTCCTCGGAAAGCCTCTCCGAGACGATCCCCTCCGCCTCGTTGGCCTTCCTGATGGCATTCCTGATCTTGTCTGCGTCAAACGGGACCCTCTCCCCAGACCTCTTCATGACGCACATCTGGTGGATGTCGTTCATGTTCCCGTCAAGCTTCTCGTCGTACATCTCTATACCTCTCAATCCGCCTCAGAATATATAAACCACAACATGTATGTGTGTATTTGGTATTATAACCACAAGATAATGTGTTTGCAACGGAAATTCAAAAAATTTTTCAAATGTTTTTTTTTGAGGGCAGGCACACGGCAAAATAATATGTAATATTAGAATCATACATTCAACTGACACATATCGAGGAGGTTCATAT
This sequence comes from Oscillospiraceae bacterium, assembly GCA_050943435.1. Lineage (GTDB taxonomy): Bacteria > Bacillota > Clostridia > Oscillospirales > Ruminococcaceae > RGIG5675. The sequence goes on from JBMNPE010000030.1 coordinate 2,678, forward strand.
GGTCAACAGCAGCATCATAAAGGCAGTTGATTCGAGGTCGGAGAGGCTCTGCCGCCTTGCCAAGGAAATCTGGGACAACCCGGAAATGGGCTGGCACGAATACAAGGCAGTGTCGCTCTACAAGGACTTCCTCGAATCGGAGGGGTTCAAGGTCGAGGTAGGCGCATACGGAATGCCGACGGCTATAAAGGCGGTCTGGGGGAGCGGAAAGCCGGCGATAGGGTTTCTCGCTGAATACGACTGCCTGCCGGGCTTAAGCCAGAAGGTGAGTCCGGACAAAGACCCGGTAGTGGAAGGCGGCCCAGGCCACGGATGCGGGCATAACCTGCTCGGTGCGGGCTGCCTCGGGGCATGCATCGGGCTCAAGGCCGCACTGGAGGAATCCGGCCGCGAGGGCACGGTGATCTTCTACGGATGCCCAGCCGAGGAGCAGCTCACCGGGAAATCGTTCATGGCTCTGAAAGGTGCCTTTAAGGAGTCCGATTTCGCAATAGCGTGGCACCCTTCCACTGACAACGCGAGCACCGTTGGCGTATCCACCGGTGTCGAAGCAGCAGTATTCCACTTCAAGGGCCGCACCGCCCACGCCGCAGGGAACCCGCAGGACGGCAGGAGCGCGCTTGACGCCGTGCAGCTCATGAACATCGGGGTGGAATTTCTGAGGGAACACGTCACCGACGACGTCAGGATGCACTACACAATCACGGAAGGAGGACTCGCACCGAACATAGTCCCGGAGAATGCATCGGTAAAGTACTTTGTGCGTGCACTCACAAGGGAAAAGGTCCTCGACGCTTACCAGAGGGTGATAAAGTGCGCAGAAGGCGCTGCCCATATGACCGATACATCCCTTGAAATAGAGCATCTCGGAGGAATTTACCCGACAATGCCCAACCGCGTCATGGCGGGGATAATGCAGAAGATGAGGGAGGAGATTCCCCCTGTCGAATACACCGAGGAGGAGCTGGAATTCGCCGACAGGATAAACAGCCACTCCCCTTCCTACAAGAAGGGCGTGACACCCCCGATCGACTGGGAATTCAAGCCGCTCTCGGAAGAAAACAATTTTGCGTCCACCGACGTCGGCGACGTGATGCACATAATCCCGACAGTCTCAAACTCCGACTGCACCGCAGCCACGCTCTCCGGAGGGCACTCCTGGATGATCACCGCGTGCTCCGGCTCCAGCATTGGAATGAAGGGCATGATCCGCGCCGCCAAAGTCATGGCCGCAGGGGCCTACTACCTGATCGAGCACCCTGAGCTTCAGGAAGCCGCAAAGAAGGAATTTGAGAAAAATATGGCCGGGACGTCATACGAATGCCCTGTCGCCGGCGACGTCAAGTGGCCCTATCAGGAATAATTATTCGAGGGCATGAAAGAACCTGCAGTCCCGGCTGAGTCCGGGCTGCAGGTTCCTGCTTTCTATAGACTGTTGAAAGTCATTTCATGGAGCCGTAATAGCTGCACATATCCTTGAGCATCTTTACGAATCCGGCCTTGTCCACTTCCATGGCGACGCTGCAGTTCTTGGGCTTTCCGCTGGAATCAGTGGTGTCCACTACGGTCTGGCCGATGTTCACTGCCTTGTCGTCGTCCACCACATATGTGTAGTGGTCCTCGAACTTTATGAGATCCGGGTTGATGACTGAGGCGACGGTCAGGGCGTCGTATATTACATTGTTGTCATGCCCGTTCTCCATGCTGTTCTTCTTTGAGAACTTTGAGAGCTCCCTCACGAGATATGCCTTGTCCCCGTCTCCGCAGAGGGAAATCATCTCGTCGAAATCCTTTCCCTCCAGGGCGGCCTTCCAGCAGGCGTCGTTGCCCACCATGTACACGTGCATCTTTTCGAACACTTCTTTTGCCGCAGTGGGGTCGATCCAGATGTTGAACTCGGCGGTATAGTTTGTTTCGGCTATGTTTCCCTTGAGTCCGCCGCCCATTATCACAAACTTGTCGATGAGCCCGGGAAGATCCGGGTGCTTCCTCAGTGTTATGGCGATATTCGTGAGAGGTCCGACGGCAAACAGGACCAGTTTCCCCTTGGCCTTAACAGCTTCCTCATAGATGACGTCCCATGCGGGCTCAGGGTCCGGCCCGAGCTTCGGCTCCGGAAACTTTACCGTGCCAACTCCGGACACTCCGTGTGTTCCCTCTGCCTGCCTGTTATAGGCCCTCACGAGTGGCTTTTCAGCGCCAAATGCCACCCTGCAGTCTATGCCCAGCATCTCCCGCAGGCACAGGGCGTTCTTTCTTGTTATATCGGCGACAACATTCCCCTCCACAGGGGTGAGCGCCTTTATGTCGAATCCGGGATACGAATTGGCCATGGCTATGGCATAGCTGTCATCAACCCCGGGATCGCAGTCTATAACTACCGGTATCCTGTCCATTTCCGAAAACCTCCGCTCTAATCAATTGATGGGAAAATAATATCACACAAGTATACAAAAAACGACCTGCATATTTGGATGAGGCCTTCAGATGGAGGCAGGCCTCCCGATGATATAATTAACTAAAAAGGCGCTTACTGCGCCGCTTGAAACTGTATAAAAGGTGGGATGCCAACATGGAAAAGCAGAAAATCATAATGGATGTCGATACCGGTTCTGATGACGCCATAGCACTGTGCATGGCGATGCTCGACGAGCATTTTGATCTCCTCGGGATCTGCGCCGTAAACGGCAATGTCGAAGTAAAGCTCACTACAGACAATTCCCTGCGCGTCGTTGAGTGCTGCGGCAAGCAGGGCCAGGTCAAGGTCTACAAGGGCTGCGATCTTCCAATAGCTTCCACACTGATGCCCTGGACGGCCCAGTCACTGAGGCCGTTCCCGACTAGGGAAGGCACCAGGGAAGGAAAGATAGTCGTCCACGGCGACCATCTGCCGCTGCCCGCCCCGAAGATAAAGGAGGAAAAGGACTGCGCAGTCGTCTGGCTGATAAACACCCTCCTCGCCTCTGACGGCGACATAACCCTCATTCCTGTGGGACCACTCACGAACGTCGCAGTCGCGATGAGAGCCGATCCGAGGATCATCCCGAAGATCAAGAGGATCGTGTACATGGGCGGCGGCGACCAGATCACCAACTCCTCCCTCGCCGCAGAATTCAACGTCTGGGCCGACCCTGAGGCGATGGAAATCGTACTCCAGTCAGGAGTCGACATCACGATGGTACCGCTGGATGCTACTCACCACGCCTGCATGAACCTCGCAGACGCCGCTGAGATCCGCGCCATAGACACCCCTCCGGCCAGGCTGGTTGCAGACCTAATAGAATCCAGGATAAAGGGCTACGGGGTCAACAACAAGGACATGCTGGAAGCACAGAAGGCGCCAATACACGATGCTCTCGCGGTCTGCTCGCTGGTCCATCCGGAGTGCCTCGTAGACGTCATCGACTGCACTGTCCACTGCGATATCTCCCGCGGGTTCTCCTATGGCAGGACGCTTGTGGACCGCAGGCAGCAGATAACACACGAACCCCACAACTGCCACTTCGCCCAGGGTGCAAACGAAAAGGTGTTCACGGACTGGGTAAAGGGAGTTCTCAGGAAAGACAAGGAGCGCAGGGGCCTCTGAGCCCTTCCGGACGGGCGGAGCGCTTCCGCCCGCTCTTTTTCTTTCAATTCATGCAAATTTCATCTGACTGAGGTTATTTATTTATGCATCCGAAGATATTTGTATCGGCTCTGGACAGCACAAAGGACTACGCGTCCATGGCCGAGAAGTACGGCTATGAGCTGTGCGGCCCTGTAGCAGGCCCTCATTCCGGAAATCCCGAGGAAATCCTCTTGGCAATGAAGGAGTGCGACGCGGGCATTATAGACTGCGATTTCGACACGGTGGAGCCCTACTGCGACCCGTCGTTTGAGATGGGATACCTGTACGGCCTCGGGAAGCCGGTGGTCGGGACTCTTTCGGACACGAGGTCCTGTGCTGAAAAATACCCCGGCGAAATACACCGCGACGTGAGAAGGAACAGGACGTGGTGCGACGAAAACGGGCTGTCTCTCGATTCGTCCTGCCTCAACCTGATGCTGGAGTTCGGCTCCAGGGTCGTCCACGGGGACATAGAAGAGGGATTCAGGGACCTGAGGTCCAACGGCATGCCCGAGGTCTGCGACGGAGGCGACGAGCCGGGATTCGGGCTCAGGGGAAACAGGCTCTGCTACCTCGCCGGGTTCGAGATGTTCTATGAGGACGGCTGTGGCCTGGGCCGCAAGTCGGAGGAAGCTTCCAGAAAATACGGCATCGACGGACTCTTCCCTCTCGAACCGGTACCGGGGGAATACGGCTACGCGGAATACGAGCCCAAGGACGAGAGCATATATGAATCGAGGAAGAAACTCTTCCTGCATGACCTCAAGGTCATGAGGAGCTGCGACATAATAATAGCCAACCTTTCCCTGTTCCGGGACGGACACCAGCCTGATTCCGGAACAGTCTTCGAATGCGGGGCCATGTACGCACTCGGGAAGCACTGCTTCGGGTTCTACGAGGACGACACCCCAGACGGCCTCGGCCCGGTTACAAAATACTGCATGAAGCTCGCACACGGGCCTATTGAGGCGGGGTGCAGGCTCGCAGCCGAATCCCTGGGTTATTGATATTTTAAAAGCGCTGAAAAAACGGGCTGTCCTGGAAGGGCAGCCCGTTTCTGCATGTCATGGTTTCAGGCGAGGTATTTTTCAAGCAGTTCAAGAATCTTATCCTTGTCGAGCCTGTAGGCTATCTTCGTCTTCCCGGATTTCGGAATATAAACCCTGTTTTCGACGCAGAGCCTTCCGTCGCACAGGCTCCCTCCGAAATCGACAGAGGCGTCCCTCACCTTAATGTCTGTGACGAAAGAGCTGTCGAGGAGATACAGGACGCAGTACACGTCGTGCATCGCTATCCCGAAGTATTCCGGGTCGTCAGTCATTGCGATGTTGAGAAGCTTTATCCTCTTGAGGAAATCAATCATCAGCTGTGCATAGAAATCGGTCCATGGCCTTCCGAGCGCCTTTATCCTTGCGGCGTCCTCATCCCCGAACAGCACCGAAGTAGTGGCGTCCAGAGGGAAAATTACCTTTTCGCAGTCAGCCGCGAGCTCGACAGCAGCCGCCTCGGGATCCTTGTAGAAGTTGTACTCGGCGCAGGAGGTGATGTTGACTGCTTCCATTCCTCCGCCCATTATGATGAGCTTTCCTATCTTCCCCGCTATCGTGGGGTCCATCCTGAGCGCCATCCCTATGTTCGAGGCGGGTCCCACTGACACGATGGTGAGCGGCTCCTCCGCTTCCCTCAGCGTCCTCACGAGAAAGCTCACGGCGTGCTCCTTCTCCGGCCTGATAGTGGCCTCGGGAAGGGGCAGATAGTCTTCGTGCACACAGACCTCTTCCCCGTCTATGACCTGCCTGTAGCCCTGCCCTATCTGGTTTGCCGTCCTGCCCGGGGCGAGATCCTGCACCATCGGGACGGGCATACCCGCGTATACAGGTATTCCGCCTCCCATGAACTCCACCACCCTCAGGGTATTTTCGAGCGTGTTCACAAGGGGCAGGTTGCCGTGAGTCACAGTTACGGCCAGGATCCTGTCCTTCATAGTCCTCATAGCCAGGATGAGAGCCATCGCGTCGTCAGTGCCCGTGTCTACGTCGATAATGAGGTCCTTATTCATATCCCTGTCCTCCGAATTGCATTCAGGTATTTTTTCAACTTTTTATTCTCGTCAATGCGTTTCTCATATCTTTTCAGGTATCGGCAGCGAGAACAGCCTCCTGGCATTTCCCCTTGCCTCGAGTATGAGCTCCTGAGGGGTTATGTCTCCCCTTATCCCGGCAGCCGCCTCGGCTGCATCTGCTATCATCGAGGGCACTGCATCCACTTTCCCGAGACCGTACGTCGGGAGGAACGGGGCGTCAGTCTCAAAAACTATCCTGTCGACAGGCATTTCCCTTACGAGGTCCTTGAGCTTTTTCCCTCCTGGATATGTTATCTGCGGGCCTATTCCCATATAGAGTCCCATCTCCAGGAAGATCCTGGTATATTTGAGCTGTGAAAACACGCGGTGTATGCATCCGCAGACCCCGGGATAATCCCTCAGTATCCTGATGACATCCTCGTCGGCATCCCTGTCATGAATGACGACGGGCAGCCCAAGCTCGGACGCGAGGCTCAGCTGTTCGCGGAACACCTTCTCCTGGATATCCTTCGGGGGATGGTTCTCATATCCGAAATCCATTCCGATCTCGCCTATCGCGACGACCCTCTTTCCGGACGCGAGCCCCCTGAGTATCTCAATATAGTTTTTGGGGACCCCTGCAGCTTCATTCGGATAGACTCCCACCGAAGCCGTGAATATATCGTACTTTTCTGCGAGTTCAGCGGAACGGCGGCTGGACGGCAGCTCGGACCCGGACTGGATTATCATCTCCACTCCCTTTTCCTTCTCTGATGCAAGCACCTCGTCCAGCTTCCCAGCAAAGCACGGGTCGTCCATATGCGCATGCGTGTCGATTATCCCTCTGTACATTCTCTTCCCTCCATGGGCCGTTGATTCCGTTCTTTCAGGGCTCAGCGGGTCGTTTCAGCAGACTCATGAGCCTCACCTAAACCCTGTACAAGTAAATGATAGTTTCAAAATATCACCGGTTCAACGGAAATTATTTTTTAAAAAACATATCTTATTGGCATTCTGCTGTTGACAATGCATGAGAACAGAGTATTATATGATCAAATCATATGAACATTTGTTCATATGTTCAATGTTTTGGAGGTGCCCTATGGCTATCAGCGATGTCGAGCATTGCGACGTATATGAAACACATAAGGAAGTCATAGACAGCATCAGCAACAAGCTGCCTGACGAGGACGAACTGTACGATATTGCGGAGCTTTTCAAGGTATTCGGGGATTCCACGAGGATAAAGATCCTGTATGCCCTGTTCGAGACGTCATCCTGCGTCTGCGACCTGGCTGAATCGCTGGGGATGACACAGTCCGCGATCTCACACCAGCTGAGAATCCTCAAGCAGAACAGACTCGTGAGCTCCAGGCGGAGCGGAAAGCAGATTATATATTCCCTGGCGGATGACCACGTGAGAACGATCATCCTCCAGGGTAAAGAGCACATAGAAGAGTGACCCGGCTGTCCCGGGATCTCAAAGCGGAGGAAACACACCATGAAGGTCAAGGCAAAATGCGAAGTCGACTGTGCGGCATGCGCCGCCAAGCTTGAAGACGCAATCGGAAAGCTGGACGGGGTCAACAGCGTCAGCGTTAATTTCCTGACGCAGAAGATGTCCCTCGACGTAGACGAAGAAAATTCAGCCGAGGTCATCGAGAAGGTAAAGAAGACGACCAGGCACATCGAGCCCGATACTGTTCTCAAATTCTGAAGACTGGAGTTTACTGCACATGGACCGCAGACTCAAGAACAAGCTCATAAGAACAATAACCGCGGCGGCTGTATATGCCGTGCTGCTGGTTCTCAAGTTCACCGGAGTCCTGGATTCCCTGCCGGAGTGGGGTTCTGCAGTGCTGTTTGCGGTTCCGTATCTGATAGCAGGATATGACGTGATATACCGCGCCTTCAGGAACATAGTACACGGACAGGTGTTCGACGAGAACTTCCTGATGACCGTCGCGACTTTCGCGGCTTTCGCAATCGGCGAGTATTCCGAGTCCTGCGCGGTTATGGTCTTCTACCAGGTCGGCGAGGTATTCCAGGGATATGCGGTCGGCAGGAGCAGGAAATCCATAGCCGACATGATGAGCATCGCCCCGGAGTATGTAAACCTCGAAAAGGACGGGAACATTGTCACGGTAGACCCCGAGGACGTCTCCGTCGGAGATACCATCGTAATAATGCCGGGCGAGAAAATCCCCGTAGACGCGGTGGTCACGGAGGGATCCTCCTACATAGACACTACAGCCCTTACAGGAGAGTCGGTTCCGAGAAAAGCAGACGTCGGGGACGCACTGATAAGCGGATGCCTCAACGGGGATTCCACTCTCAAGGCTAAGGTGACTGCGGCTTATGAGGACTCTACGGTATCCAAGATCCTCGAACTCGTGGAAAACGCGAGCGAGAAGAAGGCCCCGATGGAGAACTTCATAACGAGATTTTCCAGATACTATACCCCTGCGGTCACAACAGCGGCTGTGCTGCTCGCTGTCATACCTCCTCTGTTTTTCGGGGAGGAATGGTCCTCATGGATACACAGAGCCTGCGTGTTCCTGACTGTCTCATGCCCGTGTGCCCTTGTGATTTCCGTTCCGCTCGGGTTTTTCGGCGGAATTGGAGCTGCCTCTAAGATAGGCGTCCTCGTAAAGGGCAGCGTCAACCTCGAGACCGCCTCGAAAGTGGACACCCTCGTGTTCGACAAGACCGGCACCCTCACAAAGGGCGAGTTCAAGGTCACCAAGGTCATCCCGGCTGACGGGTCGGTGGATGACAGCAGGCTGCTGGAAATTGCAGCATACGGCGAAAGCTATTCCACTCACCCCATAGCGCGTTCGATTCACGAGGCGTACGGAAAAGAGCTGTCCCAAGACAGGGTTTCCGACGTGAGGGAGATTTCAGGCGGTGGAATCGACGCCTCGCTGGACGGGAAGAAACTTTTAATTGGAAACGCAGGACTTCTCGAACGCAGCGGGATAAAGCCCCAGGAGGAGAAATCCTACGGGACGGTCGTTTATGTCGCCTATGACGGGAAATACATGGGATGCATAGTCATATCCGACTCCATAAAGCCCGGCGTCAAGGAAGCCATCGACGGAATGCACAAGGCCGGGATCAAGAAGACCGTCATGCTCACCGGAGACAGGAAGCTTGCCGCCGAGGCCGTGGCCGGAGAGCTGGGGATAGACGAAGTGAGGGCCGAGCTGCTGCCCGCAGACAAGGTGGAAGCCGTGGAACAGCTCCTCGCGGAAGAGCAGAACGGCTCGAAGGTCGGATTTGCAGGGGACGGCATAAACGACGCCCCTGTCCTGATGCGCGCAGATGTCGGCATAGCGATGGGAAGCCTGGGTTCAGATGCTGCCATCGAAGCCGCTGATATAGTCATTATGGACGACGACCTGAGGAAGATCCCCGCCGTAATGCGCATTTCCCGCAAGACGATGAGGATTGTCTACGAAAACGTCATTTTCGCACTTGCCGTAAAGTTCATAATCCTTATACTCGGAGCCCTCGGGATTGCTACGCTCTGGGCCGCAGTGTTCGGCGACGTCGGAGTTGCGGTCATCGACATACTCAATTCGATGCGGGCTCTCGGAAAAGTCTCGTCCAGCGTGGAGAAACAATAGTAGAAACACAGGCAGATGCCCGGAGCCGAATATCGGCCCCGGGCCTGTTTAATATCTGTACGGGAAAATTCAGGAGCTGCTTTTCTTCGCTCTGCGCTTCTTTATCGCATCCTCAATCTTGTCTACGATGACAACTGTGAGTCCGAGCAGCAGCCAGGAGTAATAAACCAGAATCCTCCAGCTGATCATCCCCCAGAACAGCCTGCTGCCGTCGAGGGATGAGAAGGCCGCATAGAAGACGCCCTCTGCCGCCCCGCTGTTTCCCGGAGTCGGGATGATCGTTATCGCAGAATAGACGTATACGACTGTGCAGAAAGTGCTCCACCATCCCGCTTCGCTGCCGAAAGCCCTCAGCATGAAAAACGGTATGGACATTATGGCGATCTGGTAGATCATGGAATAGCCGAGCTGCTTGAGGAACAGGAACCTGTGGCCCTTAAGGAGGTTGAAGCTCACAAGGTATTCGTCCAGCACCCTGACGACCTTTTCGGAGGAGGCCTCCCCGTCCTTGAGGATGTGAATCTTCTGCAGGACCATGCAGCCCCAGTGAACCACGCTTTTTAGAGTCTTCGGCATCAGGGCGAAGAGCACTATCGCGAGCGGGATGATTATGTAGAAACCGAGTCCCACATATGCGCTCACCCTTATGACAGGGTACGAATCGGCCACCTTCTTGTTAGAGATGAACACGGTCAAGGCAGTCAGTATAAATGCCGTCTGCAGGGAGAGGAATCCCATTACCGGGAGTGCACCGCTCGTGCCGTTGGACATTCCCCTCTTGCTGAGATAGCTCATCTGGAAGGGCTGGCCTCCAGCCCCAAGAGGTGTTATGTTGTCGTAATACTTTCCCAGGACAGCGCATTCAAAAGAGACCCTGTTCATCTTCTTCTTTTCCAGGGTGAATATCATGTCCTTGTATTTTATCGTCTCCATGGCGACTGCCACGGCAAAACACAGCACTCCGCAGGCGATAAACCAGAAATTGATGTCGGATAAAGAAAGCTTGTTCTCGGAGGCGTTCTTGCCCCCGAGTTCCTTCATCGCTATGTAGCCGACTATGATGACGTTGATCAGAATGACGATCAGCGTCTCAAGAAAGCTTTCTTTCTTGGTCTTTTTCTTTTTTCCCCCGGAATCCATCAGTGAACGGCCGCCTGCCTCTCAGATGTTACGGTACCTGAATAATATAGCCCCATTATGGAGACCATTTGTGAACAGAGGCTGAATACTCGGCCCGGTTTGTTCTGGCGCAGTTTCCACAAACCGGCTTCCAAAAAACCTGCAATCTGCTGTTTTTCCCGGAATCAGTCCCTGAAGGCGCTTCCGGCAATTCTTAAAGTCTATAATGAAATTATAAAATCTATGTAAAGGATGGTCTTTCCTATGGTCCTCAACGAAGAGCAGCAGGGCATTCTGGACGGCTCCAGGGGCGAGGTCATGGCCAAGGTCATGAAGACACTCGTCATGTACGGGGAAGCCTTCGGAGCCGAACGGATGGTCCCCGTCACAAGCAGGTACGGCCACACGGTCATCAGCTTCGGGATCGGCGTCATGAAGCCTGTATACGACCTCTATGACAAGCTCATAGAAGCAGGCGCAAAGAGCGGGCAGAAATTCACCGCGGACCCCAGGCCGCTGGACAAAAACGTGCCTTCCAGTTTCCTTCAGAACATAGTATTCAAGAAGTTCATGTACAGCGAGCAGGACAGGTACGAGGAACAGCTAAAAAAGCTGGGCCTCATGAGCGACGATGCTTACACCTGCGCATGCTACCTCCCTGAAGTGGGAAACGAGCCTAAGCAGGGCGATATCCTGTCCTGGGCCGAGTCTTCCGCAGTCGTCTACGCAAACAGCGTCCTCGGGGCCAGGTGCAACCGGAACTCCGGAATCATAGAGATGATGGGGTCCATAGTCGGATATGTCCCGGAGTTCGGGTTCCTGACGGACGAGGGCAGAAAGGCAGACTGGATAGTCGAGATAAAGACCACAAAGAAGCCGGAAGCCCAACTCCTGGGATCTGCCGTCGGGATGAAGGTCCTCCAGGAAGTCCCCTACATCAAGGGACTCGACAGGTGGATCGGGACGGAGCTTAACGACTCCGCCAAGGCCTACCTCAAGGATTTCGGCGCGGCAACGGCATCCAACGGGTCTGTCGGCCTCTACCACGTGGAGAACCTCACCCCGGAGGCAGTGAGCTCAGGGGAAAAGCTCATCAAAGAAGGCGCAGAGACTTACGTGATCGACGATGCTGAGCTCGAGCGCGTGAAGGCCTCATATCCCTGCATCTGGAAGAACCCCGACGCAAAGCCGAAGCTCTGCTTCATGGGATGCCCTCACATGACGCTGAGCCAGCTCAAGGAGTGGACTGTAAAAGTCGAGGAAGGCCTCAAGGCCGCAGGCAATTCCAAAGTGCTGATCCCCACCGTATTCACGTCCGCCCCCGCTGTGATCAAGGAATTCGAGAAGACGGAGTATGCAGAGAGGCTCAGGAACACCGGCGTCATCCTCAGCTATATCTGCCCCCTCATGTACATGAACAATCCGCTTTCCAAGAAGATGCCGGTAATCACGTCGTCAAATAAGCTCCGCACATACACGAGCGCCAGGTATTACACGGATGACGAGATTTTGAGAAAGATAACGAAGGAGGGCAGGTAAAATGTCGAAGACATTCAAGGGGAGGGTCATAACCCCCGGTACCACAGAAGCTGAAGCCCTCGTTTCCCGCGGCGGATTCAACACCCTCGCGAGCTTCCAGTCCGCAATCATGTTCGGCGACAAGGAGGTCAAGTGCGGAGACCAGAACAACAGCGACCTCTACAAGAAGCCGATGATCGGGAAAGCTCTCTGCCTGCCCGAGACGATAGGCTCAACGACAGGAGGAATGGTGCTGTATACGGTGTGCGCATTGGGCAAGAATCCGGCATGCATGCTCTTCAGCAAGCCCATAGATTCCCTTGCTGCTTCAGGAGCCATACTGGCGGCGAACTGGACAGACACAAGCATGCCCGTAATAGACGGGCTCGGCCAGGAATTTCTTGATTACGTCCAAGACGGAATGAAGATCACCGTCGGAAGCGACGGCACAGTCACAGTAGACTGAATGGAGGATATTGTATGGACGAAAAATATGAAGCCCTGTTCACGCCCTGGAAGATAAGGGACGTCGAAATCAAGAACAGGATTGTCATGTGCTCGATGGGAGGGACATCCATATTCGGATGGATGGAGCCCAACCACTTCGACAAGGAAGCCGCCAACTTCCTTCTCGAGAGGGCACGCAACAATGTTGGGCTGATACTCCCCGGCATCGCCCCGGTCCGAGACACCATAGGCGGAAAATGGCTCTACCAGGGCATGGGCAAGTACAAGAAGCTCAAGGAATTCATGGAAGAATTCCACAAGACCGGGGCAAAAATGTTCATCCAGCTGACCGCAGGCATGGGCAGGTCCATGGCAGTGACCGACGGGATGGTAAAGCTCATCAACAACAAGTTCCTGGGAACCCTCGCAAAACCGGTTCTCAACGCAGACTACGTGTGCGCCAGCGCCTCAGCCACCCCGAACCGCTGGGCAGAGAACATCAATTCCCGCCCTCTCACGATAGAGGAAATCCACGACATAATCGACGCATTTGCCAAGACGGCAAAGCTCTGCAAGGATGCCGGGGTTGACGGCATTGAGGTGCACGCCGTCCACGAAGGTTACCTTCTCGACCAGTTCGCGATGAAGTACACGAACCTGAGGACTGACGAATACGGCGGGAGCCTGGAGAACAGGTACAGATTCCCTGCCGAGATAGTCAAGGCAATCAAGAAGGAATGCGGAGAGGATTTCCCTGTTTCCCTCAGGTATTCAGTGGTTTCCAGGACGAAGGGATTCCAGAAAGGCGCCGTGCCCGGGGACGAGGACTACGTAGAGGCCGGAAGGGACATGAAGGAGTCCGAGTGGGCCGCCAAATTCCTGCAGGATGCCGGATACGACATGCTCAACTGCGACAACGGGACCTACGATGCATGGTACTGGTCTCATCCTCCTGCCTACATGCCCAAGAACTGCAACCTCGACTACGTCGAACACATCAAGAAGTTCGTCGACATCCCTGTCGTATGCGCGGGCAGGATGACTCCTGAGGACGGCGCAAGGGCAGTCAGGGAAGGCGGAATAGACGCCGTTGGAGTTGCGAGGCAGTTCCTCACGGACCCTGAATGGGTCACAAAGCTGATGGAAGACCGCACCGAGGACATCAAGCCGTGCATATGCTGCCACAACGGCTGTTTCAATATGTGCAAATGGAAAGGCACTGCAAACACCCAGTCCCTAGAGGACGCATCACACCTCGCCCGCTGTGCCCTGAACCCGATGACGATGCAGTCCAAGAAGTACAAGATTGTTCCGGCATCTGCCTCCAAGAAGGTTGCAGTCATCGGCGGAGGCATCGGAGGCATGGAAGCTGCCCTGCTGCTCACAAAGCGCGGCCACAGCGTCACGATCTACGAGAAGACTGACAGGCTCGGAGGCGTGTTTATCCAGGCCGCATACCCGGTCTTCAAGGAGAAGGACAAGGAGCTCATTGAGTGGTACCGCAGGGAAATCGCGAAATACCCGATTGAAGTGAA
>JBMNPE010000031.1:0-16361 GCA_050943435.1 Oscillospiraceae bacterium
ACTTCCTTTGGAGCTAGCGTGTACTCCACCGAACCCACCACTGCAGGTACATGCTGGCTTATATACGAGCAGACCCTGTTGTCATTGTCCACGCTCCCTGCAACGAAACCGCCTCCGTGGGCATTCATGATGACTGGCAGATTCCTGGCTCCCTTTGGTCTGTATACTCTTACCGTTATCCTGTGGCTGTCGTGGACGGAGGGTATGTCCGTGTCGAAGACCTCGAGCCCCTCAGGAGGAATGAACTTTACTTTCTCATGCTTTTCTCCCTGGTCGGCATGCTCATTTGAGGGCATGCTCCACAGTGAAATGTAATCAGGATGCGGATACTGCTTCATGGTTCCAATGTCCTTTCCCCCGGTAGTTGCCGGAATTGATGATTCGTCAGTCATTGCTTTCATGGCTGCTCGTGAGCTTGCCCCAGCCCTTCAGGTCCCTCTCAAGAAGATCCCTGTTGATTGCGTCCTTTCCGACTGTAAGGAACTTCTTGTTCTCTATATACAGGATGATCCTGTCCTTTTCGTCTATCTCGGCACCTGAGAGGTCCTTGAACAGAGCGGCCTTCGCGGAGAGAAGCCTGTACCTAATGAGTTCATCCTTCCTCACAACCAGCTTTCTCCTCACGAACACCATGAATGCCGTGAAGAATACAAAGCAGGCGCACATCCAGAATATGAGCTGTGTCTGGGAGAAGCCGAGCACCCCGATCGTGCAAAGCACTATGGAAGTGAGGAAGGCGGCTTCGCACACCCAGAACAGGGTGTAGACTATGGAGTATTTCTTTCTCGGCATCGAAACGGCATAGGCGGACTTCACGCCCTTTTCGCCCTCCTGGGAATAGGCGAGCTTCTTTTCGTTCCTGTCTGCAACGAGGGCAATCCCCGCCATTGCAAGGAGCATTGCCCCGTATTTTAGAAAACTCATAGGCCCGTCCTTTCAGGTAAAGTTCCGATGTTATTTATGAAAAGATTATATCATCACGATTATTACCAGGTATGGCCAGTTTGATTTCCCTTTTTTTAATAGTTTATTTTTTCGAAATTGTGTAATATGTACATTTATCGCCCTGCCTATCCCCCATCTGATGTGCATTCTGCTATAATCAATTCGGAGGCTGGGACACATATACAAGCACAGTGTCCCGGGGACTATCGAGATGATCTACAGCATAGGCGACCTGAGGGCCGACATAAACATAGAGGCGGGCGTAGACAGTGAGGCGAGGTACTGTCTTGGAGGCACCGCCTCTAATTTTGCAGCTTTCGCAGCGATGATGGGATGCCCCGTCACGCTGCTGAGCACTGCAGGGAAAAACGCCACGGGAAACTACCTCATTTCAGAGCTGAGGAAAGCCGGAGTGAACACCGACAGGATAAAGAGGACCGACAACGGGTTCTTTTCCACCATCATAGTGACTGAGAACGGAGAGACCGTGGCACAGCCCATCCTCAGGGAGCCCGGCGCCGTTTACGACGACATCTCCTCAATTGACTTCTCGGGGCTCGTCATAGGAAAGCACGACATCATCCACACAACCGGAGCCTGCATCGAGGATGACATGAGGGGAAACAGGGATCTTGTTGAATTTCTGAGAAAGGCCTCCGAATGCGGAGCCGTCATCTCTTTCGATATGAACCTCAGAAATGAATATATGGGAGAAGGAAGTGAAAGAATAGGGACAATACTTGAAATTGCTCACATGTCAAGAATACTGTTCGGTTCCGGAGACGAACTCGGCTACCTGACCGGATTTGATCTCGAGGAGTCCGTAAAGGATCTCTCGTACACGGGCAGAACAGTAATAGGCAGGAATGAAGCGGACGACGTGCTTCTCGGCATAAACGGGGATGTCACAAGATTCCCGGTGCAGTCCGTGAAGGTAGTCAACCCGCTCGGCGCCGGGGACGCCTTCGACGCCGGATTCATATTCGGAGCGAACAGGCACGCTCCCCCGTCCGCATGCGTGCGGGCCGGAATGTTCTCTGCGGGATACACGATTTCCAGAAAGGAACCGAGGAAGGTCCCGTCGGAGGAAATGCTTGAAAAAGTAATCGATCAGCCGGAGGCTTGAAACAACCCATGGTATATTCCCAGATATATTCACCCTGCACGCCGGAAGAGGCGCTGAGGTGCATCGACCTCGGTGCCGACTGCATAGGAGAGGTAGTATCGGCGGGCAGCGAAAGCAACAACAAGGGAGACACGTTCCCTGTCGAAACCGTAAGGAAGATATTTGATGCAATAAACGCTAAGGCGGAAAGAGTCCTCATCGTCTACGGGTCAACCCCCGAGGAGGCCCTCTCACTGGCGGTGGATCTCGACGCGGACGTGCTGCAGACCATATTCGACGACCTCGAGGCCGACAGGAAGACCTACGAACTCAGAAACGCAATGATACCGGAGCTCAGGATATCGAGGTCAGTGCTCGTGAGGGACCGCTCCTCCATCGACATAGCCCTCGAGGCGGAAAAGTACTGCGACGCCCTGATACTCGACACCCCGGACCCGAGAGGCATAGGCGGCGGAACCACAGGTGCGGTCCACGACTGGAACATCAGCCGCGAGATTGTCGAGAGGACCAGCGTACCGGTCATCATGGCGGGAGGGCTCGGGCCTGACAACGTCGGAAAGTGCATAGACGAGGTGAGGCCGTTCTGCGTGGACTCCTTCACAAAGGTCAGCACATTCGGGCCGGACGGCCTGCTCACGGGCAAGGACTTCGACCTGGTCGGGGAGTTCTGCAGGATAGCCCATTCAAAGTAATAAGATTAACTCAGCAGACTACAGAAAAGGGGAGAGGTTTTCGCCTCTCCCCTTTTTGATGCCCTAAATTCCCCTTATTCATCCTGGACGTCGTTCTCGAGGTCCCTTATCTTCTTTGCCGGGACTCCTCCCACGAGGGTGTTGTCGGGGACGTCCCTAGTGACGACTGCGCCTGCCGCGACTATAACGTTGTTCCCGATGTTCACTCCCGGCAGTATCGTCACGTTTCCGCCTATCCACACGTCGTTCCCTATCGTGACAGGCTTCGCTAAGCCCAGATGCTTCCTCCTGCCGGAGGGCAGCATAGGATGGTTCACCGTGCTTATCATAGTGTTTGGACCTATCATGACGTAGTCGCCTATCGTCACGGGAGCTATGTCGAGGATGGTCACGTTGTAGTTAGCGAGGAAGTTCTTCCCGACCCTTATGTTATGCCCGCAGTCGCATATGAATCCGGGGAGCACGTTGGAATTCTCCCCCACGGCTCCGAAGAATCCCTTGAGAACCTCAAAAATTGCGTCCTCATCCGCGGGATCGCACGCAGCGAGTTTCTTGCAGCCTTCTATTGCGGCAAGCTTCCTGCCGTTTACCTCTTCGTCCCAGAAATCGTATTCCAGGCCGGCTTCCAGTTTTTCCAGTTCTGTCATCTATATACCTGTCATTTCATTCCGTCATGTCGACGAGTTCCCTCACGAGCTCCCTGCTCACAGGAGCCGAGAGGTCCCCGTGCGGCTTGAATCCGCTTCCTATAATGGCTCCGTCCACGAGCGGCCAGAGCGTGTCGAAGTTAGAGGCGTTGAGCCCGCTTCCTATGAGGAGCGGAATCTTTATGCCGCTTTTGACTTCCCCTATGAGGCTCTCGTCCGGGGCTATGCCTGTAGCGCTTCCCGTGAGGATCGCCGCCTCTGCGCCGCAGGTCTCTATGTCGTGGGCCTTTTCCTTTAATGTTCTGTCAGCTGTTATCGCGTGGGAGCCGTGCTTTACCTGGAAGTCCCCGAAAACCATGATTTCCGACGCGTCCAGGGCATTCCTGTATCTCATGAGCTCCGGCCCCGCAGCTCCGCAGTATCCGGCATTTGAGATGTAGGCGTTCATCAGGTTGAAGACCCTAATGAAGTCAGCCCCGACCGCCTTGGCGATTGCCATAGCCTGGTCAGCGCCGTTGAGGTGCACATTTATCCCGAGCGGAATCTCGGGATATCTCTCCTTTATCCTGTAAGCGGCAGCCGTAATAAACGCAACAGTCTCCACAGGTATGTCCTTCCCCTGGCAGTACGGGGTGTCGAACTGGTTTTCCACCTGTATAGCGTCTATGCCGCCCTCTGCGAGGGCATCCGCGTCCCTCAGGGCAAAATCGTAGATGTCATCGAGCCTCGTGCAGTACCTGGGGCTTCCCGGAAGTGCCTTGAGGTGGACCATTCCTATGAGGGGCTTCCTGCCCGGCCACAAATCCTCGAACTTCATTTTCATTCCTCCGTGTTCCAGCCGTCGACAGCCCCTGTATAGAGCCTGTCTATTGCCTTTCTCAGATCTACATCGTGAGGCGCGTCCGGGTCCTTCCAGGCGAGCCTCGACTGCTCTGCAGCAAATATGTGAAGCACCACCATTGAACCAATGACGGCGCAGCACGGCGACAGTGATTTGAGATGTCCTGCAGCTTTTACCGTGTATGGGGAATCAGGGACATCTACGTTCCCTATGACGAAAGCCCTGGCCCTGTGCTCGAGGGTCTCCTCGACGACCTGCTTCTCCCTGTGGTCGGATATGTTGTTCCCGATGACTATCACCGAGTCCGGGCTCTTTATCGAGAAGCCGATTAAGTGCAGGAACTCCTCGGCGTTTGATGACATCGGGTGCTGCTGGCTCGTCTCTATCATCTTGGCGGCGCCGATCATGGCAGCTGTCCTGGCGGGCCCGCTCCCTGCAAACTCGTAGCACCTCGATTCGTAGAACATAGGTGCGGACTCCCTTATGAGGGGCCTGTCCTCCTTGTATATCCGCCTTATCGCCTCTGGAAGCGCATGGCCGAGCTCGTCCAGAAGTTTTCTGCATTCCTCTTCGTTCCTGCACTTGGCAATTCCGGTTTCTGCAGCGAGCGCGTACATGAGAGCCAGGCCGCTTGTGGAAGTCTTAGTCGGGAAGGACTTTGAGATCCCCGTAGCCACGGTCTCTATTACCGCTGAGCTCTTCTGCCCGAGAGGGCTCTCGCCGTGGTTTGTGAACCCTACTGTAAATGCGCCTTTCTTTGATGCAAGCTCCAGGGCCCTGATCACATATACTGACTTCCCTGAGGATGAGAACAGCAGAACCGCTGTTTTCCCGTCGGCAGGGGGATCCATGAGGCAGAAATCGTATGCCTCGTATCCGGAGGCATCTATCCCAGCGTATTTCCTGAAGGCGTAGGCAGCCGCGAAGCTTATGAAGTAGCAGTCGCCGGATCCCACGATATATACGCGGTCAATGTCCTTCATGAGGAGCCCTGTCTTTTCGAGCGTGCCGCCGAGGACCTTCATGCAGTTCTCTATCGCGTCGGCCTGCTCCATCATCTCATTCGGGAAATAGTAATCGTCCCACTTTACGCTCACAGCTCGTCACCGTGCCTTTCGAGGTAGTCCATGACGGTCTTCACGTCGGGTGTGTTCCTCGCGCCTTCCTTCGTTACACAGAACCCGGCAGCGGCAGAGGCAAACTTCATGGCCTCCCCTGTCTCCATTCCGTTCAGGTCCGCATATACGAACGCGGCGGCGTATGTGTCGCCAGCACCTGTCGCGTCGACAGCTTTGTGGGAAGTGGCCTTTACGGAAATGACTTTATTCCCATTTTCGTCGAGGAGGGCAGAGCCCTGCTTTCCGTACTTTTCAATGAATTTCTGGCCCTTTCTCGGCTTGAGGCCCAGGGCTTCCCTCTCGCCCTTTCCGGCAAACACGACGTCCGAGAGGTCGCTCATCCTGTTCATTGACTCGGCAAGGCCCTCCGGCAGCGAATCGGCCGGATATCTGAGATTCGGGTCAAAATAAATGGTGGATTTCCCCTTCCACTTTGGAACAACCTGGAAGATGCTGTCCTCGGCGGGATGGACTCCGAGAAGAATCCCGGACACAAATATCGCGTCGGGCTGTATCTTGTCGAGATATCCGAGGTCCTCGGGGGTTATCTTCTCGTATGCGGATCCGGTCGCGAGGACCCATATTGTCCTCTCTCCCTCCGGGTCCACCGCTATCACGGTGTGGCCCGAGCGGTATTCCGTGTCGAGGGGTATGCCGTCGGTCTTTACCCCGAACCTTTCGAGGTCCTCCATGAGGAACCTGCCGTTGTCGTCATTTCCGAGCCTGCACAGCATGTACGTGTCAAGCCCGAGGACTCCCATACCGCAGGCTATGTTACCGCCGCAGCCTCCCCCGAACCTCTCGAGGGGAGTCCCGTACGTTCCCTCGCCCTCAGGTGGATAAGACCTCACGTATGTCACCAGGTCAGCGAATACGTCACCAATGACCGCAACTCTCTTCATGACCGCCTCCGCACTTGTTTTTCTTTCATTTCTTAGATTCTAGCATACGGCTCCCGCGTCAATTCGCAGAATGTGGCTTATGACCGTTGTGCACTATTTCCCTATTTCCCGGCTAACAAAGAGTCCTTTCTTATCTGCTGGATGATTTCTTCCCTTGCCGGGACGCTGAACCTGTCCTCATGGCTTATGTGCCATCCGGACACAGCATTTCCGGCCCTAACACAGTCCTCCATGCTGAGTCCCAGTGTCATCCCGTAGAGGAATCCCGCATCGAATGCATCTCCTGCCCCAACTGTAGATACAGCTTTTACGGCTGTGAAGGGAATTTCCTTGACAGCGCCGTCCTGTGCGAGAAGAGGCGCTTTCCTTCCCCTTCTCAGGACTACAGTCCTGCCTTTTGAGAGGATTCTTCCAGCCTCCATGAGGTCATCGTACCCGAACACCGGCCCGAATTCCTCAGTGCCCGACCCGAACAGGATTTTTGAGCACCTGGCCGCCCTGCGCAGGAGTTCCAGGTACTCCTCCGGAATGGAATCGGAAAAAAACCTCAGGTTGAGGTCCAGGGCTACTGTTATACCTTGGGACGAGCACTCCTCCGCATATGCGACCATTGGCTCTGAGCACTCGGCCCCTATGTTTGCGCCGCTCAGGACTATGACCGTGCCTTCGAGGGGTATTTTGGAGAAATCGTAATCCGTGAAATCGGGATAGAACGAGTCGTCGTCCTTCCAGTACATGAAGTGCCTCTCCCCGTCACTGTCCACAACGGCGAATATGCTGAACCTCTGCTTTGAGCGCTCTACGCATGAGAGGTCGACCCCGTTCTTCCTCATCGTCTTGATCAGGAATTCGCCCTCGGCGCCTTCGTAGACCGGCCCTGCCAGCATCACGTCGGCTCCGAGCCTGCCGAGCAGGTTTGCGCAGTTGGCGGAAGTGCCGCCTGTCTTCATCTCGACGTATGCCTGCTTCCCTCGGCCGGCTTCGAATTCGAGCTGCGCACCGTACGGGATGACTATGTCGGTCCTTGCGTCTCCGAGACAGCAGATTCTCATGGCAGAATCCTCCACGCATATATTCTGGGACCATTATACGCCGGGAGAGCCTTTATTCCGATATTCAGGCATGAAAAAGGCGGCCGCCCGTAAGAGCAGCCGCTCATGAGGACAATTATTTATGTATCAGAGGTCCGGGAACACCTTGACGGTGAACTGCCTGTCCCTGGGTCCGTCGAATTCGAGGAATACGACTCCCTGGGAGGATCCCAGCATTGCCTTCCCGTCCTCTACAATCAGCGGAACAGTCACTCCGATAAGCGCGGTCTTGATGTGGCCAGCGGCATCTGTCGGGGTGTCGAAGGTGTGGTGGAAGTCGTTCCTCGTCGGGACTATCACGTCCAGCTGCTCCTGGATGTCCACGTGTCCCCTCTTGTCCCAGAAGCTCGTGACTGCTATTCCTGCCGTGGTGTGAGAGCAGTGGACGATGCAGAACCCGCTCTTGATCCCGCTCTTCTTCACTATGTCCTGGACTTCGGGGGTGATATCGGTGACTCCGTTGAATTCCGTGCGGAGATGTCTTGTTTCCATATAGGCCATGATGCGTTCCTCCTTACAGCACAACGAGCTTTGACTGCTTGAACCTCACGCACTGGACGTCGAGGTCGTGGTACCTGCTTCCCTGGCAGAACTCCGGGATTCCCTTGATGGCTCCCCAGTATGCCGCAACGAAGTCCATCGGGAGGTGCTCCATAAGGGGCATGATCCACTTGAACTCGGATTTCGGCATGTGGAATACGTCTGCGCTCTTGGGGAACACGTCCTTGTCGGTGTCCGTGATGACGCAGAGCGGCCTGCCGATGGCAGCTGCCGTCGCTGCAGTCTCGACTTCCCTCGAGAACGCCGGGCTCTCCTCGTTTGCGATGAGGAACGTGCCGATGTGCTCTGGGCTCCTGTTGAAGAAGTTGATGTGGTTCCAGTCCTCGGAATCGTCGTTTGTCGTGAGTCCACCGAAGGATTCGACCATCTTTGCAGACCCGAAGAACGCAGTTGCCCAGTCCGGACCGTCGCCTATGAAGTCCATGTAGTCGACTCCGGCTGCGGACCACCTCTCCGACATGTCCATTGCGTGCTCGGAGATTTCCTCGTACTTTTCCCCGACGAGGGAATTAACGTACCTTATTGCGGACTTCCTCTGCCTTTCAGCCTCCTCGAGGGTCATCTGGCCCTTGCAGACCGAGGCGTATAGCCCGATCATCATGCAGGTGTAGAGGGATGTCACGTAATTTATGACGTTGACGTGCCCGTCGCTCTTGTCGTAGAACATCTCGACTACGTAGTCGGCCGCCTGCGCAAACGGTCCACCCAGGTTGGAGGTGACTGCAATGGCGGTCCTGCCGTGCTTCTTTGCCCTCATGAGGGCTTCGAGGGGCCTCCTCGGGCCGCCGGAATTGGATATCGCTATGAGCGCATGGGCGAGGTCGTAGAAGTTGTCGCCCTCCCAGCCGCAGTATGTGTTGTAATATCTAGTGTACTCGATGTTCCTGAGTGCTTCCGTCGGGGTGCCCGGGGTCATCCCGGTCTTTGTGGAGGATTCCTTGTTCTCGAAAACCGGCTTCGCGGCTATTCCGGCGCAGTAGCTGTCGCCGCAGCCCGTGAGTATGAACTTCCTCGCGTCCTGCATAGCCTTCTCCGGTATCACTCCCGAGATGTAGTCGAGAGTGCAGTTCCTGGCGGTTATCCCGAAGCTTCCGAGCACCCTCGTCATCTGGTCGAGCATGACGTTGCTGTATTTATTCTGAGCCATGTCTAGCGTCCTCCTCATTCACCCATGACGGCGATGCAGTACTTCCTGGCCCTCGGTCCGTCGTACTCCATGAAGAAGTACCCGAGCTTGCCGTCGGAAACCATCTTTCCGTCCTTGACAATACTTGTAATCGAATTCCCGAAAAGCCCGCACTTTATGTGCCCTGCCGCGTCGTCCGGGGACTCCTCGTGCCTGAAGTTGATCCTTGAGGGCACAACCCTCTTAACCTCGTGCATCAGGTCTTCCCTCACCTCGACAGGTCCTCCGGTCGTCGCCATGACGCCTGCAGTGGAGTGCGGGACCTCTACGACTATGAGGCCGTTTTTTACTCCGCTCTTTTCGAGGACTCTCTTCATCTCCGGGGTTATATCGGTCACAGAGTTCTTTTCTGTGGTGAGCTCTATCGTTTCAGTGTAGAACATATTCCTGCCTCCTCAGATGATCTCGATCCTGGACTGGCGGATCCTTGCCGGGTCCTTGACGGCTTCCTGCTGGAACACCGGGCAGTCTATCCTGAAGTTCTTGTATCCCTTGAGCTCTGCAATGTATCCGGCGACGAGCCCGAACACGAAGTGCTGCATGAGCGGGGTCATCCACGGATACTTGGGTGCCGGCGTCGTGAATACATCGAATCCCTCCGGGAACTGTGATGCGTCCGCATTGGAGACGACCATTGTCGGGCTCTCCAGCTGCTTAATGGCGTTCATCGTCTCGAGGATCCTGTTGAAAGATGGAGTCTCCGGGTTGGCGATGACAACGCGGCCTATCGTCTCGGGGTCCCTCAGGAAGTAGTTGATGTGGCACCAGTCCTCGGAATCGTCGTAGGTCGTGTAACCGCCGTAGGCCTCGAGTACCTTGGCGGAGCCGAAGAACGCTGTGGCATAGTCCCCGTAGTCGCCTATGAAGTCAAGGCACCTCATGTCCTTGAACTTTAGCGCCATGTTGAACGCCTTTTCCTCAATCGTGGGCAGGTATTCCTGGAACCTCTTTATGTAGTCGGCGAGCTCCTTGTCCATGTCGGCTGCTTCGTTCTGGCTTATCGTGTTCTTTGCCCTTCCCATCCTGATTGCGAGCTTCATGAGGGCGAGCATCGAGACGCTGTAGTTGATTGATCCGGGCCAGTATGCAATTCCGATGTCGGGGATCTGGACGAGCAGCCTGTGCCTTGCGGCCTTTCCGACAGGTGAATCCGGGTTGCCGGTCACCGCTATCGTGTTGGCCCCGTGGAAGGATGCCCTCTCCATGGCCTCCCTCACCCTGGAGACTGCGCCTGACACCGATACGCCTATGACCAGCGGGGTGTTCGGCGAAAAGCCGAATTCCTTGGAATTGACGAGCCTCGAGACCTCGATGGCCCTCATGGCCCTCACTTCCATATGGCAGAGGGTCTCAAAGACAGGAGCGCACGCAACACCGGCGCAGTAGCTGTCTCCGGCTCCGGTCATGATGATCTTCTGTGCGTCGAAAAGCTCTTTTTCCGGGAGAGCTTCCGTCAGGGCAGCGTAATCAAGCTTGTCGTAGACGGGAAGCAGAACTTCCTGGGCTCTTCTGGACTGCAGGAGAAGGTTGTTCTCGTAATCTTTTCTGTCCAAAGCAATGACCTCCGGTTAAAAATTTTTCAGTGTTTAATGCGAAAAATCGCTCTACGGTTTGATTCTACCACACGCAGGGGCGGCGGTGAATGAGCCCTCACCGCACCTTGCATGACATTATCTCATGACCCTCATGAGCGAATCGCGTGCTGAAGGGGCATTGCCGAGATTATATTTTTATAGTACAGGTAGTATAATTTATCCGTAACGAAGGTTTATCTTTTTGTTAACATTGACTTAACTTGAGTGTATATGCGGAGGATGCGAGTCATGAAGTATCTGGTGACCGGGACGACGATAATTGACAACCTCATCTACGTCGACGGCAGCACTGTCGACAGGATTATGGGCGGATGCGCAATCTATTCGCTCTCCGGTATAAGGATGTTTGATGACGATGTCGTGTGCCTCTCCGGAGTCGGAAATGACTTCGACAGCTACTACGGGGAATGGCTTGACAGAAACCACATCACCCATGAGGGATTCCTTGTGCGCGATGAGCACACCAACCAGACTCACCTCAAATACGCCCCGGACGGCAGCTACACCTGCAAGAGCATATACGGCGGCTCGACAAGCGGCGTCCACAACCCGGCCCTCTGGCTCAAGATGGACGACCTCAGGCCGTGGCTTCCGAAGATAAAGGGCCTCTATATGTTCTACGACATCAACGACATATACGGGGACGCCTACAGGCTCAAGGACAAGTACGGGTACAGGATAATGTGGGAATACCCCAACTGGAACGATACTTCGTACATACCAGTGTTCGAGGAAACCATAAAGTACTGCGACTATTATTCTCTCAACTTCAACGAGGCATCCGCTCTCTTCGGCGTAAAGACCATGTCCGATGCCGAACAGAAGATAAGGAGCTACGGAATACCCTGCTACTTCAGGCTCGGGACAAAAGGCGCATGCATGATAACAAAGGACGAGACCTGGTTCGTACCCATGATAAATCTCTCAGGCACAAACGAAGGAGTCGACCCGACGGGATGCGGAAACTCCTCCACCGCGGCCTGCTTCTGGGGACTCAATGAGGGGTATGATCCTCTGATGTCCGCGATACTTGGCAACGTCATGGCTGGGTTCAGCGCACTGCAGTACGGCCCCTACCCGGACCTCGGCCCCGAAACAAGGGCAAAGGCCTGGGAAATTGCAAAAACATACTACGACAAATACAAGAAATCCTGACTAAACCAGGCACTTATTAGGTAGGCAGAAGATATCAATTCAGAATAATTCAAACCGGTTAAGAAGCATATCAATGAGATTGCAGTGGAATATTCCATTTTCGTCGCAACAGCTGTGAGGGATATCCATTCTTACAACAATCTTTTTGAAAAAATCATTTGTCAGCATCAGGGACCTGGTCCCTGATGCTTCTTTTTCAGAAGTATCCATTCGGAAGGCAGATTGAATGTAGACCTTCCTGTCCGCATCACTGACAACAAAATCAATTTCCCTCTTCTTGTTGTTACCGCCGCTTCCATCCGTCACTGCACCTGTATCTACCGAATATCCTCTTTTCACAAGTTCATTGTATTTGATGTTTTCCATCATGTGCCCCGGGTCATACCGGCGGTAATTTAATCTTGCGTTGCGAAGGCCTATATCTGTGAAATAGTACTTATTGGGATATTTAAAGTATTTTTTCCCTTTAACATCAAAGCGCCTGGCTTCAGAAACGAGACAGGTTCATAAAAAATTCCGCCGGAGCCTGTTTACAACAAACTCCGACGGAATATGAGAAATATTTTTACTTCCAGTCTCAAGCTAAGAAGCCAGTTCCGGCTTCTTGCCTGTATAGAGCTGGTAGTACCTTCCCTTGAGTTCGAGAAGCTCCTCGTGGCTTCCCTGCTCCACAATCCTGCCATGCTCTAGGACGATTATCATGTCGCTGTTCCTGATGGTGGAGAGCCTGTGCGCTATGACGAATGTCGTCCTTCCAGCCATGAGCTTGTCCATGCCGCTCTGCACGATCTTCTCTGTGCGCGTGTCTATGGAGCTCGTGGCTTCGTCGAGGATGAGCACCGGCGGGTTCTCTATCGCGGCCCTTGCTATTGCAATCAGCTGGCGCTGGCCCTGTGACAGGTTGGAGCCGTTGCCGTGCAGCAGAGTGTTGTAGCCCTGGGGCAGCCTGCGTATGAATCCGTCTGCGTTTACCAGCTTTGCCGCGGCCTCGACTTCCTCGTCCGTGGCATCGAGCTTGCCGTACCTTATGTTGTCTGCAACAGTGCCCGTAAAGAGGTTGGTCTCCTGGAGCACTATTCCGAGGGATCTCCTGAGGTCAGGCTTCTTTATCTTGTTTATGTTGATGTTGTCGTACCTTATCTTCCCGTCCTGGATGTCGTAGAAGCGGTTGATGAGGTTTGTGATTGTAGTCTTGCCTGCGCCTGTAGAACCGACCAGCGCCACCTTCTGGCCGGGCTTGGCGTGCAGAACAATGTCGTGCAGCACCATCTTGTCGTCTGTATAGCCGAAGTTCACGTGCAGGAAGGTGACGTCTCCCTCGAGGGGAACATAAGTTGTGGAGTCAGTAGCCTTGTGGTAGTGCTTCCAGGCCCACCGCCCGGTCCTCTCGTCGGTCTCGACGAGTCCCTCGACGACCTTGTTCCTGAGGTCGTCGGTTATCTCGGCTCCTTCTTCCTCGGTGACGACATCAGCCTTCTTGCCGCCAGCGTCGGTGACGTTGACGAGAGTGACGTAGCCGTCATCCTTCTCGGGCTCCTCGTCCATGAGTGCAAAGATCCTCTCTGCGCCTGCGAGGGCGGAGATGATTGCGTTGGCCTGCATCGATATCTGGTTTATAGGCATGCTGAAGTTCTTGTTGAATGTGAGGAAGGAAGCAAGTGCCCCGACCGTGAACCCTGCATACTGGTTGATTGCCATGACTCCGCCGATTATTGCACAGAGCACATAGCTCGCGTTGCCGAGCTGGGAGTTTATAGGTCCGAGGATGTTGGAAAATGCGTTGGCCTTGTATGCGCTCTCATACAGTTCGTCATTTAGCTTGTTGAACTGCTCGGTTATCTGTTCCTCGTGGTTGAAGACCTTGACGACCCTCTCCCCGGCCATCGTCTCCTCGATGAATCCGTCGATTTTGCCGAGTGCCCTCTGCTGCGCCACGAATCCCTTTCTCGAGGCCCTGGTCGCCCTGCTCGAAACAAACAGGATGACGATGACCATTGCGACGGCCACAAGCGTGAGCGGCACGTTGAGGACGAGCATTGATATGAAGACCGAGACCACCGTGATGCCGCTGTTTATGATCTGGGGCATCGACTGGCTGATCATCTGCCTCAGTGTGTCAATGTCGTTGGTGTACACGGACATTATGTCGCCGTGTGCGTGCGTGTCGAAGTACTTGATGGGCAGGGATTCCATGTGGGCGAACAGGTCGTCCCTCAGCTTCTTCATGGTGCCCTGCGTCACATATGTCATCGTCACGGACTGCACGAGCGCAGCTATGACTCCGAGCCCGTAGAATACTGCGACCCTCACGATCTGGTGCACAAGCGGCGTGTAGTCCACAGCCTCGCCGGCGTCGGCCGCCTCCTTGAGAGGGGTTATGTAGCTGTCGATGAGCGTCTTTGTGAATAGCGTGCCCTGGACGCTCGCAAAAACCGAGACAATTATGCAGATGAGGACGACGACCATCTGCCAGGCGTAGTTCTTCGAGACGAGCTTGAACACCCTTCTGAAGAGCTTCCCCGGGTTCTTGACGTTGGGACGGGGCATGCCTCTCTGGTTCCTTGGCTTTATCTCATTTACTCTTTCTTCTGCCATGTTCCCATCCTCCTCAATCCTTGCTGTCGAAGTCGGCCTCGTCGTTGCCGAGTCCGGTCTGGGATTCATAGATCTCGCGGTATATCTCGTTTGTCTTGAGCAGGTTGTCCGGGGTGTCGAACCCGTTGATCTGGCCCTCGCTCATGACGATGACCCTGTCGCAGTCGTGGACCGACGAAATCCTCTGTGAAATTATGAGCTTTGTCGCCTCGGGGATGTCCTCCCTGAACGACTTCCTTATCTTAGCTTCAGTCGCCGTGTCGCAGGCAGAAGTCGAGTCATCGAGGATCAGGACCTTGGGGTTCTTGAGCAATGCCCTCGCTATGCAGAGCCTCTGCCTCTGGCCGCCTGACACGTTGGTGCCTCCCTGGTCGATCCTGGTGTTGTACCCGTCGGGCATCCTGTCGATGAACTCGTCGGCGCAGGCCAGCCTGCAGGCCTCTTTGCACTGCTCGTCAGTCGCGTTAGGATTGCCCCAGCGCAGGTTGTCGTAGATTGTGCCTGTAAAGAGCACGTTTTTCTGAAGCACTACTGACACGGCATCCCTCAGGGCCTTGATGTCGTAGTCCCTCACATCGATTCCCCCGACCTTTATGCTGCCCTGTGTCACGTCGTAGAGCCTGCTTATCAGGTTTACAAGAGATGACTTTGATGAGCCCGTCGCGCCGATTATCCCGACCGATTCACCGGAGTGGATGTCGAGGTTTATGTCCTTGAGGACAGGCTCGGCCGAATTCTTGTTGTATGAGAACCACACGTGGTCGAATTTGACGCTGCCGTCAGGGATCTCCATTACAGGGTTCTCGGGATTCGTGATGTCGGGCTTCTCCTCGATGACCTCTGCAATACGCCTTGCGCTCGCGGTTGACATCGATATCATGATGAACACCATGGAGAACATCATCAGGCTCATCAGGATGTTCATGCAGTATGTGAGCAGGCTCATCAGAGCGCCTGTGGTAAGCGTGCTGCTAACGACCATGTGCGCTCCTACCCAGCTTATGATGAGGATTACCGTGTAAACTGTTCCCTGCATCACAGGGCTGTTTCCGGCTAACTTGAGCTCTGCCTTCACGAACATCAGGTATATGTTGTTGGAAGCCTTCTGGAAGCGGCTTATCTCGTAGTCCTCCCTCACGAAGGCCTTGACCGCCCTTATTGCGGTCACGTTCTCCTGTATGCTCTCGTTCAGGTCGTCGTACTTCTCGAAGACCTTCTTGAAGTACCTGTTGGCGCTGCTCATCATGAAGTACAGCACGATTCCGAGAACTATTACAGCCGCAAGATATATGGATGCGATCCTTGCGCTGAGCATGAAGCTCATCGCCATCGCGATTATCATCGTCATCGGGGCCCTTATCGCCATGCGCAGAATCATCTGGTATGCGTTCTGCATGTTGGTGACGTCAGTCGTCATCCTCGTGACTAGGCTGGACGGCGAAAACTTGTCTATGTTGGAGAACGAGTACTTCTGTATGCTGTCGTTCATCGCCTGGCGCAGGTTGTGCGCAAAGCCTGCCGAAGCCTTTGCCCCGAACACGCCTCCGCCGACTCCGCACAGGAGTCCGCATATTGCCACAACAAGCATCTTTATGCCGGTGTTGATAATGTAGTTCATGTCCCCGGCGTATATGCCTTTGTCGACTATATATCCCATCAGCACGGGTATGACCATCTCGCAGATGACCTCGCCTATCATGCACAGCGGGGTCAGCAGTGAGGGCAGCTTATACTGCTTAATCTGTTTCGATAGGGTTTTAAGCATCAATTTCCCTCCCCTGTATTCTTACTCTTCACGCGTGATCTTCCTTAATGATCGTGTCGAGGTTCGCATGTATCTTTATGAGCAGCCTTCTGAGTTCCGCCTGCTCCTCTTCCGAAAATCCCTCGACGAGCCTCTCGTCGTT
>JBMNPE010000032.1:0-15944 GCA_050943435.1 Oscillospiraceae bacterium
TATATTGGGGTTGGTAATGTAATAGCTGAACAGAAGGGAATCTAGGAGTTCACTGTCTGGCTTGCTGCGTACATATGTCCCATTGCCCACTTTTATGTCGACGATTCCTAGTGCAGAGAGGATCTTCATGGCCTCCCTTACGGACCCACGGCTGACACCCAGACCCTGGGAAATTTCCAGTTCGTTCGGGATTTTATCTCCCGGCTTGAGCTTGCCGTCTATGAGAAGCTGCTTTATTGAATTGATTACTACATCGACAGCAGATTCCCTCTTGCTATAAGTAAAAAAATCACTCATAACCAAATTCCTTAATGTAACAATAATTTATTGTATGATGTCAAACCATTAAGTATTATAGCATCAAGTATTCATTATTTTTGCATATTCCAGCAAATATCGATATAGAAATATTTATTAAAAATTGGGCTTTTTGCCATATAAAATTTTTCAGAAGGAGAACAATAAATGAGGATTCTGTTTGCATCTGATTCTTTTAAAGGGGCTCTTACCAGTTCTGAGACAATAACACTTCTGAAAAGTGCGGCAGAGAAAGTATTCCCAGATTGTGAGACTATAGGAGTTCCTGTTGCTGATGGTGGAGAGGGGACTACAGAAGCAGTCGTTAAGGCGACGGGAGGCTCTATTGTCAGTGTCAAGGTTCACGGACCTCTTATGGAAGAAGAAACTGCATACTACGGAGCCCTATCGGGAGGCAGGGCTGTTTTTGAGATGGCATCCGCTTCAGGTCTTCCCCTTGTCCCGAGAAACCAGAGAAATCCCATGAAGGCCACTTCATACGGAACAGGTGAGCTAATGAGCAGAGTACTCGATGACGGATACAGAAAGATAAGCGTCGCTGTGGGCGGTTCGGCGACTAATGACGGGGGTATGGGATTTGCCTCTGCCCTCGGTGTGAGATTCCTCGACAAAGACGGCAATGTCCTTGCCGGGACCGGCGAGAACCTGATAAAGATCAGGAACATAGATGTGAGCGGCATTAAGCCAGAGCTTAAAGATGCCGAAATAAGCGTCATGTGCGACGTGAGAAACCCTCTGTGCGGACCCGAAGGAGCTTCAAGGGTATACGGACCTCAAAAAGGAGCACGGGGAAGAATGATCGAGGAACTCGAGGCGGGAATGGAAAATTACAGGGACGTTGTAAAAAGACAGTTCGGAATTGACCTGGATGAATGCCCTGGTTCCGGAGCCGCTGGAGGACTCTCTTCGGCACTCATGGTGTTTGCAGGGGCAAAACTGTGCTCCGGGATCGATTCAGTGCTGGATCTGATAGGATTCGATAAACTGCTGGAAGGAACGGATCTCTGCATTACAGGGGAGGGAAGGACTGACAGGCAGTCTGCATACGGAAAGGTTCTCCAGGGAGTAGGAGATCGGGCCAAGGCTCACGGAGTTCCAGTGATAGCCCTGAGCGGTTCTGTAGGTGAAGGATATTATGAAATCTTAAGCCATGGCATCGATGCCGTGCTGACAACTGTAGACAGGCAGATGACTCTGAGTGACGCCCTCAGGGAAGCAGGAGATATGTATTCGAGGGCTGCTGAAATGATGTTCAGAACAGTAAAGACAGGAATGGACATTCAGAAAAGACTGAGCGAGAAGAAACTTATCTGATTGATCTATATTCTGATGCATCATTACTAAGAGATCACAAGTTCTCTTATTTTGAGGATATGATTAGATAAAAAAGAATTTCATGCAGATACATAGAAGGAGAATTGAAAAAATGAAGGTCGGATTTATCGGGCTTGGAATAATGGGAAGACCAATGGCGAAAAACCTGCTGAAGGCTGGTATTCAGCTCATGGTATCGGATCTGAACCAGGAGGCCGTCAATAATGTAGCCGCCTGCGGAGCAGAGGCAGGCAGTTATGCTGATATTGGGAAGAGCTGCGATATCGTCATCACGATGCTGCCTAATGGAGCCATTGTGCAGAGTGTTTTGTTTGGAGAAAACGGTGTCGCGGGAACGCTGACCAAAGGGAAACTGGTCTGCGACATGTCTAGCGTTACCGCTAAAGAAAGCCAGACATGCTACAACAAGCTCAAGGAAATCGGAGTCGGATTTGTGGATGCACCGGTGAGCGGCGGGGAACCGGGAGCCGTTGCAGGAACTCTTGCAATCATGTGCGGAGGCGACGAGGCCGACTTTGACAGAATGAAGCCGCTGTTCGACATTCTGGGAAGCAGTGCCGAACTCATAGGCGGAAGCGGCTCTGGCAGCATTACCAAGCTGGCAAACCAGGTCATAGTAAACCTCAACATCATAGCTGTTTCCGAGGCACTCGTGCTGGCAGTCAAGGCAGGGGTAGACCCGATGAAGGTATACAAGGCCATCCGCGGCGGACTTGCCGGGTCAGCAGTTCTTGACGCAAAGGCTCCAATGATGTGCGCCAGGAACTTTGTGCCCGGTGGAAAGATCAGCATAAATCACAAGGATATCAAAAATGTGCTTGCGACAGCCCATGAACTCGACGTGCCTATGCCTTTTACTGCACAGCTGTTTGAGGTTCAGCAGGCACTCAAGGCAAACGGCCACTTCAACGATGACCACAGCGGATATGTCCAGTATTTTGAGAAACTTGCCGGCGTCGAGGTAAAATCGGACACTACTGAATGACCCCGGATTCAGATATCTCCGGTTCCCAGTCGAGTATTTATTTAGATCTGCTGTACACACAATTGGCAACCACCAGTTCAGTGCATCGCTTCTATATATGAAAGCGAGTTTGCTGGATAACATAATCTGGAGTGAATATTTAAATGTCAGAAAAAACTATCAGCTCTTCGGTACTAAAAAGCTATGCACCTGTGGATGAAGCAAAACTGGACGAGCTGCTTGCAGAGGAAATCAGTAGCAGCCGCATTAAATTTGTTGTCCTGGACGATGACCCAACCGGGGTGCAGACCGTACATGATATCAATGTGTACACTGACTGGGAAGTGGACTCATTAGTTAAAGGATTTAAAGAGGACAACACGCTATTCTATGTGCTTACAAACAGCCGCGGGATGACGGCAGCCGAGACGACGAAAATCCATCACGAGATCATAGCAAATACAGCAAAGGCTGCTGAAATCACAGGCACAAACTACCTGTTCATTTCAAGAAGCGATTCGACGCTCCGCGGACACTATCCACTGGAGACGGAACTGTTGTGGAAAGGCATTGAGGATACAGGCAAAAAAGTAGATGGTGAAATTCTCTTCCCGTTTTTCAAAGAAGGCGGCCGCTTCACCATCAACAATACTCACTATGTGCAATACGGAAATAAGCTCATCCCCGCAGCCCAGACAGAGTTCGCAAAGGACAAGACCTTCGGATACAGCCATTCTGATATACCCGGATATATTGAGGAGAAGACCGGAGGCAGGTTTAAGGCTGCCGATGTGACATGCATTTCCCTTGATGACCTTCGCGCAGTAAATCTTGATAAGATCACAGACCAGCTGATGCAAGTCAGTGATTTTAACAAGGTCTGTGTAAACGCAGTTGACTACTGTGATGTGAAGGCTTTCTGCATCGCACTGTACCGTGCCATTTCAAGGGGAAAAACATTTTTGTTCCGGACAGCTGCGAGTTTTGTAAAGGTAGTGGGAGGGATTCCCGATCGTCCACTCCTGACCAGAAGCGATATGGTTACAATACCGAGCAGCAACGGCGGCATTGTGGTTGTCGGCAGCCACACCGAAAAGACCACTGCTCAGCTTGAAGAACTCCTGAAGCTTCCAGATGTTGTGCCGGTAGAGTTCCATTCGGGGCTGGTCCTCATAGGCGATGATGCTTTTTACGGAGAAGTCGCAAGGTGTGTTGCCCAGGAAGAAAAGATCATTCTCTCAGGTAAAACAGCTGTGTGCTATACGGAGCGGAAACTGCTTACTGTTGAAGGCGACACAAAGGAATCCGCTCTTCTGCGTTCCGTGAAAATCAGCGACGGAGTACAGAAACTGGTAGGGGATCTGAAATGCGTGCCTGCCTTCGTTATCGCTAAAGGCGGAATTACATCTTCTGATGTAGGAACGAAGGCGCTGAAGGTGAAGTGTGCAAAAGTCCTCGGTCAGATACTTCCCGGCATACCTGTATGGCAGACAGGCGCTGAAAGCAAATTTTCTGCAACGCCGTATGTTATTTTCCCTGGTAATGTAGGAGATGATGCTGCACTAAGAAAAGCTGTGGAAATCCTTGCAGGACGTTAGATAGGAATTTTATATCAAAATGATGATTTCCAATGCTCTAAGTAACAGCATTGAAGCAATCATCTGCCAGGTTTCAATACTAAAGTTCTACCGTTAAAACAATTATTTCCACGAGAGAAAAAGACATTCAGACATGGAAGAAAAGGAACGTCTATCATTCAGCATTAAAGAAGTGGTGGCCTCAAATCGAGTGATGGTAGAATTTTCTCAGATGGGGGAGGTTTCCCTCCCCCCTTGTGCCTCACTTTCTTCTGTTGCTTACTGCAATCATTATCGAGGTTATTAGATTTATGATTACTGCGAGGAGAGTGAGGATTTTTTATACCCATAAGCAACTATAACCACAGATATTAATAAGAACCTAATTAACCACACAACAACCAAAAATACAGGATATGCAAACAGATGGATACAAAATGAGCCTAATGCAGGAAGCGTTCACATTTATGTTTATAGAAAAAATTATAAGAACACTTGCACAGATCTTCGTCTTTAATTGCTGTAGTGAAAGTGTTTAATGAATATATTAAAGAGTATTGTTATGTATGAAAGCGTTGAACTCTATTCTGGTGGAGATATATGAGATGGGAGATAGAAATCTCCTGAAAAAAACCTGAAGCTTTTTTTAGCTTCAGGCTTATAACTGTGCGTTTCTTAGAGTCGGGATGCAGAGATCAATGCCTCTATTTCATTAATTGAGCGGCACAAATATCAGCAGGATCGTTATCAAAAATGATAAACCGGAAAATACCATGGCAAGTATTGCTTTGGTCTTCTTTCTGGTCTTGAGTCCCGGGATAGCAAAGCAGAATATGAGTATATACAGTATTATCCCGTAGGATATCCCGAAGAACGAGAGGACAAGCCCTGCGAGGGAAATCCAGAATGCTGCTTCCGCATACTTTTCGTTCTTGGTCACGACATCCTTCTGCATTGCCTCTGCCAGCCCGCTGAGGCTGCCTGTCCCATTGCCCTGGGCCTGATTCTGAACCTGGCCTGTCTCTCCGACTGTGGAATTTATAGAGTTCAGCAGCTCGCTTATTATCGTCTTGTACGACCTCGCCGCCATGCTGGTGGAGATGTCATCAATCTTGAAAAACTTCTTCCTGCTCACAATGAAGGCCGCTATCGAGACGCTTCCTCCGCTTATGCTGTACTGGAAGCCCATGTTTCCATAGAGCGGATCGACGCTGTAGTACATGTCCTCTCCCAGCTTGTTCTGCAGGGAAAAATTGTATTTTCTGAGCCAGTCTTCTATTACAGAGTTCACCTGCGCAGCCTTGGCAGGATCGATAGTAAAGCTGTAGATTGATTTGCCGACGTCCATGTAACATGCCCCCAATGTAGATTCTTATAATAATTATCGACATCAGGGTAAATGGCTTATTGCAGCTGAATCACAGCAATGTAAAATTTTTAATTCAATATATTCAGAATATTCAGATTACACCGAGATCCCCGGCGAGCCTCACTATGAAGTCGTGCACGTTGGAGAGGATGGTCGTCGCAGACAGGCTCCCGCGGTCTATCAGCTTATTCAGCACGAATTCGGAGGAATCGACGCAGTAGAAGTAGACCGGCCTCACAGTCCCGTCCCCGAGGACCCGGAAAGACGGGGTCATGTTTCCGGTGGCAATCGTGTGCAGCATTGTAGCGAGGCAGATGACTGTCGTCGACTTCTTTATGAACCCTCGCATCGCGTCTGCAGCGCGGGCCGAATCTGTGATGACTTCCGGAAGTGGGCCGTCGTCCCTTATGCTTCCTGCAAGGACGATGGGCACATGGTTCCTGACTGCGCTGTATATTATCCCGTCTTTAAGGCCGTGCTCCTCTATGAATGCAGGTATGGATCCTGACCGCCTCACCAGGTTTATCACATCCATGTGGTTGTAGTGCCCGTTCGGGACATTCTCGCCGGTGTAGATGTCCTGCCCTAGTGCAGTGTGCAGCAGGGCTCCTTCCAGGTCGTGGGTGGCGAGGGCATTCCCGGCCATGAGGCCGTGCGCGTAGCCGGCGTCTATTATTGCGCTCATGGCGTCCCTTGAGTCCGAGTCAAAGGAGAACGCGGGGCCCATCACCCACAGGATGTTCCCGTGGTCCCTCTCGTATTTGAGAAGTTCGGCGAGGCTGTCGTAATCCTTGGAAAAGGAGGTTTCACGGCTCCTGTTCTGCCTGAAGAGGAACCTGTCGCCCGAGTCGTGCCCCGACTGGCCGAAACCGTCCGAATGAACATATATTCCGCACGAACCGTCTTCGGTGCGGCCAAGGGCCACCATGTCGCCCTTTTTCACGTTGCGCATCTCCACCACATCGAGGGATCCGTCCTGCCTCAGGACTATCTGGCTGTCCATCCTGCTCTCCGGAGCCAGTCTCCAGGACCCTCCTATCCTGCAGTATTCAGGGAACATGGAGGTGCTGTGGAATCCTTCCGGCAGGACACCGTCGGCGGGGCATTCTGCAAAGGATACATCCGGAGCACTTCTTAGCGGTTCTGAATAGAAATCAGGGGCTGTGTATGCCGGAAGAGAGAATGACATGGCTTCCTCCTTGTAAAAAGACTTTCCCGTATGCCGGATCTAGTGCCCGGCACCACCAATATATCATCGCGTGGAGCGGTTGACAAAGGGAGGCGAATATTATATAATCACATCTTGTAAAGCTGAACTGCTTTACAAATATCAAAAAAGGAAGAGGTGCACGGATCTTGGCGAAAGACATGACGTTCTCATACCTGCTCGATTTCTATGCACCTGCTCTCACGGACAAGCAGCGCGAAATAGTGGAGATGTACTACTATGACGACTACTCTCTTGCCGAGATTGCGGAAAACTGCGGAATCTCAAGGCAGGGTGCGAGGGACGCAATAAAGCGCAGCGAGACGATAGTGAGGGATCTTGAGGAGAAGCTCGGGTTCGCAAAGCAGTACGAGCAGACCAAGGCCGAAGTGGCAAGCATAAGCTCATATGCCGGAAAGATCATCAGCGAGAACGCAAGATACGGTGTGAACGACCGCATAGAGGGGCTGGCCAAGGACATAATCTCCGTATGCAGGGAGATCACTGAAGACAGGGGAGAAGACCTGTAAATGGCATTCGAGGGTCTCAGTCAAAAATTAGGCGGGATTTTCTCCAGGCTCAAGCAGCGCGGAAAGCTGAGCGAGAGCGACGTCAAGGCCGTTATGCGCGAGATAAGGCTTGCACTTCTCGAGGCCGACGTCAACTACAAGGTTGCAAAGGAGTTTGTCGACTCCGTCTCCGAAAGAGCCGTAGGCGCGGAGGTCATGAAGAGCCTGACCCCGGCACAGCAGGTCATAAAGATCGTCGACGAGGAGCTCACAAAGCTTATGGGCGGCACGACCGCCGAGATGAAGCTCGAAAACAAGGGCACGAACGTCATCATGATGTGCGGGCTCCAGGGCTCAGGGAAGACGACGCACACTATAAAGCTCGCAAAGTACTACGAGGGACGAGGCAGGAGGCCCATGGCCGCCGCGTGCGACGTTTACAGGCCTGCCGCAATAGAACAGCTCCAGATACTCGGCCAGAATGCCGGAATATACGTGTTTTCCGAGGGGCAGGGAGATCCCGTCGAGATAGCGAAGCACGCGTACGGGTATGCGAGGGATCACGGATACGACATGCTATTCCTCGATACGGCAGGACGCCTTCAGATAGACGAGAAGCTCATGGACGAGCTCGTGAACATAAAGAAGACCGTAAACGTCGGGAATACGCTTCTCGTAGTCGATTCGATGACCGGACAGGACGCCGTGAATGTGGCTTCTGCCTTCAACGAGAAGATAGGAATTGACGGCGTCGTGCTCACAAAGCTGGACGGGGACGCGAGGGGCGGCGCTGCCCTCTCGATACTCAAGGTCACAGGCAAGCCGATACTGTTTGCTGGGACAGGGGAAAAGACCGCAGACCTCGAACAGTTCCATCCGGACAGGATGGCCTCCAGAATACTCGGGATGGGGGATGTGCTCTCATTTATTGAGAAGGCCCAGAACGAGTACGACGAGGAAGAGGCAAAGAAGCTCTCCAAGAAGCTCAGCAAGAAGGGGATCGACATGAATGACCTCCTTGAGCAGATGCACAAGCTCTCCAATATGGGCGGAGTCAAGGAGCTCATCGGGATGATGCCTGGAGCCGGGAAGGTCTCGGACGACGACATAGAGAACTCGGAGGCCATAATCAAGAAATCCGAGGCCATGATCTACTCGATGACCCCGGAGGAGAGGGAGAAGCCCTCGATAATAGACCCGAAGCGCAAGCGCAGGATTGCAGCGGGCTCAGGGACGAAGGTCGAGGACGTAAACAGGCTGCTCAGGCAGTTCGAGCAGTCCAACAAGATGATAAAGCAGATGAAGAAAGCCGGAAAGCGCGGGAAGAGGTTCCCGGGAGGAATGCCGGCGGGCTTCGGGGGACAGTTCGGAGCCATGTAGTTGCCAGCACGGGCCCATGGAGGCCCTGCACATATTAGAAGGATTCTTGCAAAGGAGAAAAAATAATGGCAGTAAAGATCAGATTGCGCAGAGTGGGAGCCAAGAAGGCACCGACATACCGCATCGTGGTGGCGGACAGCCGCTATCCCAGAAACGGGAGGTTCATCGAGGAGATCGGCATTTACGATCCCTGCCAGGAACCCCATCTCGTGAGGATTGATGCAGAGAAGGCCAAGCAGTGGCTCAGCACCGGCGCTCAGCCGACTGAAACCGTGAGATCCATCCTCAAGAGCGAGGGGATCATCCCGGGCAAGGCGGAATAAACTTAATTAACTGATTGGAGTGAAAAAAATGGAAGATCTTCTGGTATTGCTTGCCAAAGGTCTCGTCGAGGACAAGGATTCGGTGAAGGTCACCGTAGACGAAGAGCCGGACGAGAGCGGCAGGACAGTCTACCACCTCACGGTAGCGGAAGGCGACATGGGACGCGTCATCGGGAAACAGGGGCGCATCGCCAAGGCGATCCGCACGATAATGAGCGCGGCGGCTGCGAGAGAGAACAAGAAAGTCGCTGTAGAGATAGGCTGAGACAGGAAACGGAGCCCGACCTGCGAGGTGCGGGCTCCTATTCATAATAAAAACCAACACAAATCTGGAGGTGCGGATTGAGGCAGTATCTCGAGATAGGCGCCGTAGTGTCGCAGCACGGAGTCAGAGGCGCGGTGAAGCTTATGCCGTGGGCTGATTCGCCTGAGGTCCTCAGGGGACTAAAGTACTTCTACCAGACGGAAGAGGGAGGGGATCCCCTCGAGGCCGAGAAGGTCTCGGTGCTGGGCAGGATGGTCATGGTCAAGTTCCGCGGCTTCGACACCCCCGAACAGGCGAGAAAGCTCATCGGGAAGACTCTCTACGCTTTCCGCGGGGACCTGCACATTCCCCAGGGAAGGGTGCTCATAGACGACATGATAGGGGCTTCCGTGCGGGACCTCTCAACCGGGAGGGTGTACGGAACCCTCGCGTGGGTCGGTTCCAACGGCCCCCAGGACCTCTACGAGGTGGATACCCCGTCGGGAAAGGCCTACATTCCCGCCGTAAGCGAGTTCATTGCAGGCTATTCCGAGGAGGAGAGGACTCTGTACGTCACTCCTATAAAGGGCATGTTTGATGATGAGGATTGACATTCTCACGCTGTTTCCGGACCTGTTTTCCCCGTATCTGGAGACTAGCGTCATAGGAAGGGCGGTAAAGGGCGGATACCTCGACGTGGTCTGCCACAACATAAGGGATTTCACCCTCAACAAGCAGAGGCAGGTGGACGACGCCCCCTACGGAGGGGGATACGGCATGGTGATAGGCGCACAGCCCGTCTACGACTGCTTCGAGGCGGTCTGCGCCGAGCTCGGGAAGAGGCCCCGTCTCATTTACATGTCGCCCCAGGGGCAGGTACTCACCCAGCAGAAAGTCAAGGAGCTCTCGGAAGAGGACGGCTTTGCCATACTGTGCGGCCACTACGAGGCCGTGGACGACAGGGTTATAGAGGAAATAGTGGACGAGCAGATCTCCATAGGCGACTACGTGGTGACGGGAGGGGAGCTCCCAGCCCTCGTCGTGACGGATGCTGTGGCAAGGCTCTGCGAGGGGGTGCTCGCGGACAGGTCGTGCTATGAGGACGAGAGCCACTATTCCGGGCTGCTCGAGTACCCGCAGTACACCAGGCCCGAGGAGTGGCACGGGAAGAAGGTCCCGCAGGTGCTCCTCTCAGGACACCACGAGAACATACGGCGCTGGAAGCACGAGATGGCCGAAAAGCGCACAAAGGAGCTCAGGCCCGACATGTGGGAGAAGTACGAGAAAGGAGAGGGCAGATGACAGGAACCCTCATCAACACAGCCTCGATAATAGCCGGATCCCTTCTCGGCCTGCTCCTAAGGAAGGTCATCCCGAAGAACCTCGACAAGCCGATAATCGTGGCCGAGGGGATAGCCGTGATAATGATCGGCCTCAACGGGATGATCACGAGGATGATAAAGGTGTCGGAGGACGGCTCCCTGGAATCACAGGGGGAGCTGCTCCTGCTCATAAGCCTCGTGATAGGCACAGTCATTGGGGAGCTCCTCAACGTGGACGGCGCGGTGAACAGGCTCGGAAGCGGGCTCGAAAAGAAACTGGGGAAGGAAGGCGTCGCTGCCGGCTTTGTGAACGCATCCCTCGTCTTCTGCATAGGGGCCCTTTCCATAATGGGGCCTGTGAGCGAGAGGCTCGACGGGGACATGACCCTGCTTCTCGAAAAGAGCGTGCTCGACGGCGTGAGCGCGATCATCCTGACTGTAGGACTCGGGATAGGAGTCATGCTGTCATCGGTGTCGGTTTTTGTGATACAGGGGATAGTGGCGCTCTTTGCGCAGGCTTTCGCGGGCGTCTCGAGCCAGGCAATGTCCGATTTCTTCATGGTCGGGTTCGCGATAGTCATGGCTATAGGGATCAATTTTGCCGCCGGGACCAAGATAAAGACCGCAAACCTCATTCCATCCCTGCTCGTCCCGGTCGCATATCACCTGATATTCGCCTGAATCAGCCCCGGTATTAGAAAATTTTGTGATTTCTCCACAACAACACGGGCCGGCTTTGGCCTATTGTTTGTGATTTACGCATTTTTGTTTTTCTTGATTATTTAAACCCCGTAATTTATACTAGTTGATAATCAGCGGCGAAGAAATTTGGTCGATATCACTTTACAAATCAACATTCGTCAAAAACTTGGTATAATCATCGTGTAAAGCGAAAAGAGGAATCTAAATTGTACGTTAAAGAAGTAACAGTGGAAAACCAGGTTGGCCTTCACGCCAGACCGGCTACATTTTTCATTCAGAAAGCTAACGAATACAAGTCATCTATCTGGGTAGAGAAAGACGACAGGAGAGTGAATGCCAAGAGCCTTCTGGGAGTTCTGTCCCTGGGCATTGTCGGAGGCACGTCGATCAGGATCATTGCCGACGGGCCGGATGAGCAGCTCGCCGTCGAAGGCCTTGTAAAACTGGTTGAATCGGGCTTCAACGAATAATCTGCAGTTTATATTTCACAGCCGCCGGGGATCTCGGCGGTTTTTTTAATACGGAAGGGAGGTGAGCACTTGGAAAGGCTTGAGCGCCTTTATGAGCAGTCGCTGGCGCTGCCGATGCAGCCCGGCGTCTACAAGATGAAGAACTCGAAGGACGAGATCATCTACATAGGCAAGGCAAAGAGGCTGAGAAACAGGGTCAGCAGCTATTTCAGGCCAGGAGCTGACCACCAGCCGAAGGTCGCGAAGATGGTGTCCCTGGTCGACCACTTCGAAGTCATAGTGACCGACAGCGAATTCGAGGCCCTTGTGCTCGAGTGCTCGCTAATAAAGCAGCACACCCCCAAGTACAACATCCTCCTCAAGGACGACAAGGGCTTTTCCTACATCAAGATATCAAATGAGGAATACCCCAGGATAACAGCGGAACTGCAGAAATACGACGACGGGGGCCGCTACATAGGCCCATACATGAGCT
The DNA here is from genome assembly GCA_050943435.1 of Oscillospiraceae bacterium. Taxonomy (GTDB): domain Bacteria; phylum Bacillota; class Clostridia; order Oscillospirales; family Ruminococcaceae; genus RGIG5675. Next base: position 12,196 of record JBMNPE010000032.1, read on the forward strand.
CGTTCGGGGTAAAGCAGATGGTCGAGACCGCAACCCTGGCCTTCGGACTGCCGACGTGCTCGAGGAAGTTCCCGAGGGACTTCGGAAAGCAGAGGCCCTGCCTCAACGCATACATAGGGAGGTGCAGCGGGCTCTGCACCGGGAAGATATCGAAGGAGGAGTACTCGAGGACCATAGACATGGCAGTGGAGATGCTCGTCAAGGGCACCGACTCCATCCTCAAGACCCTCAGGGCCGAGATGAAGGAAGCCAGCGACAAGCTCGAGTTCGAGAGGGCTGCGAGGCTGCGCGACAGCATAAAGTCGATAGAAAAGATGGCCGTGGGGCAGAAGATAATACACCTCGAGGGATACCTCGACACAGACGTCTTCTGCTTTGCAGCGGATGAAAAGAGCGTCTGCGCATCCGTACTCATATTCAGGGACGGGAAGCTCACCGACAAGGACGAGCGAATGATACGCGAGACGACCGACCTCGATGAAGCGAGGGAGGAGTTCATAACCCACTACTACATAAACAAGGACCCTTCCGACCTGCCGAGGAGGATTCTCTGCGACGCCGAATTCGAAAGCATGGATGCCCTCGCAGAGATGCTCACGGAAAAGGCAGGCAGGAAGGTGGAAATCTCCATACCTGTGAGGGGTGAGAGCAGGGCCCTCGTCGACATGGCCTACAAGAACTGCTCTGACAGGCTCAAGAGGGAGGCTAACAGGAAGACAAAGAGCGAAGCTGCGCTGGGCGAGCTCGCCAACCTGCTCGGCATGAAGGAGATTCCTCACAGAATAGAGGCCTACGACATCTCAAACTACGGGGAGGAAAAGGTCTCCGGGATGACAGTGTTTGAGGACGGGGTTCCGAGGAAATCGGATTACCGCAAGTTCAGGATAAAAAACGTCGAGGGAGTCGACGACTACGCATCGATGAGCGAAGTGCTCGGAAGGCGCGTTGCTAGGTACGACAGCGGGGACCCGGGCTTTTCCCGCAAGCCGGACCTGATACTCCTTGACGGCGGGCAGGGGCATGTAAACGTCATATCCGCCGCCCTCGACGGTACGTCCTTCTCAGATGTGCCGCTGTTCGGCATGGTCAAGGACTCGAAGCACAGGACCAGGGCGATAGTCGGAAGAGGCGGGGAAATACAGCTGTCGATGCACAGAAGCGCATTCACGCTGGTGACTTCGATACAGGACGAGACTCACAGGTTCTCAGTCCAGTACCAGAGGAAGAGCCACTCGAAGAAGATGGTGAGCTCCACCCTCACCTCCATAGACGGAATAGGGCCGGCGCGCGCAAAGGCCCTCATGAAGCACTTCGGGACGATAAAGGCCGTGTCGGAGGCGTCGGAGGAGGAGCTGAGGGAGGCCGACGGCATGACCGCAAGGGCGGCAAAGGCTGTCCGGGAACACTTCCACCCGGAGGAGAAAGTGCCCTCAAACAGCGGTGGAACCGCCGATTCTTGACATAAAAAGTGCCCTAATACATAATCAATACATAAACGGATCGGGGTTCTGAAATGAGAGTCATCACAGGCAGATACAGGGGAAGAAACCTGGGTACGCTGAGCGGATACGACACCGTGAGGCCGACTGAACAGAAGGTCAAGGAGAGCATGTTCTCCGCGATACAGTTCAGCGTTCCCGGCGCGAGGATACTCGACCTGTTTGCGGGAAGCGGACAGCTGGGCATAGAAGCCCTCTCAAGAGGCGCCAGGGAAGCCGTGTTCGTGGACTCCAGCAGGGACGCCGCGGGCGTCATACGCAGAAACCTCGCCTCTCTCGGCGAGGAGGTCCCGGCGTCGGTCATAGTGGGAGACTGCCTGAGGTACGCCGACAGAAATCCCGGGAAATTCGATATAATATTCCTGGATCCCCCGTACGGGGAGGGGCTCGCGGAGATCCTGGCCGACAGGCTGCACAGGATGCTGGCAGACGGGGGAATAGCCGTGTGCGAGACCGGAGGGGACGAGGAGATGCCGGAATCCCCTGCGGGCCTGAGGCTCAGGAAGAGATACAGGCACGGGCGGACGTCCGTGTGGATATACGACAGGGAGGAGGACTCCGGAACATAATGCGTACAGCTCTGTGCCCGGGAAGCTTCGACCCGGTGACAAAGGGGCATGTCGACGTCATCGAGAGAGCCGCCGGGCTGTTCGACAAGGTGATCGTAGTCGTGCTCAAGAATTCGAACAAGACGCCGAATTTCACGTACGAACAGCGCGTGGAGTTCCTGAAGAAGTCCACGGCTCACATCCCGAATGTCGAAGTGGACTCGTATTCGGGGCTTCTTGCGGACTATGCGAAAAAGAAAGGCGCAGTTGCCGTCGTGAAGGGCATCCGCGCGGTCACGGACTTTGAGTACGAGTTCCAGATGGCACTCACCAACAAGAAGCTCAACCCGGAGCTCGAGACCCTGTTCATGCCGACCAGCATGCAGTACATGTTCTTAAGCTCGAGCCTCGTGAGGGAAGTTGCCCGCTATGGAGGAGATATATCGCAGTTCGTCCCTGACGTCATCTGCGATGATATTAAAAAAATTGCAGAGAAAGGAAATTTCTGAAATGGCAGTAGATAAGTACCTTGATCAGATTGATGATGTCCTGGAAGAGGCATGGAGCCTTCCGCTGTCCGGCGGAAAGAGGATGGTGGATATCGACAAGATAAGGAACCTCATCGACGAGATTAGGCTTCACCTGCCCGATGAAATAAAGCAGGCGAAAGCCGTTGTAGCCGACAGGGACGAGATCATCCGCGACGCCAAGGCCCAGAGCGAGGAAATCATCAAGAAGGCTGAGGACAGGGCCAGGATCCTGGTGTCCGAGGAGGAGATCCTCAAGAGCGCCAAGGCCAAGTCCGACGAGATCATGAACGAAACCAGACAGAAGTCCAAGGCAGCCGAGAGGGCCGCGCTGGAGTTCTCCGAGGCAGTCCTCTCCAAGTCCGAGAACGCCCTTATGACCGCATACAACGAGGTCAAGAACACGAGGGTGTCACTCAGGAACAACGGTTCAGGAACAAACAAATAAATAACAGCACTCTGAAGCCAGCCGGATGCCTCAGAGCATCCGGCTTTTCCGATGTGCAGGAGATTTTCATCAGGCGCTTCTGCTTGTGGAAAAGTCCTGCAGTCCGACGCCTTCAGGGCCGTGGATGCTGTTTTAAATGAACATTTAAAAAAATATTCTAAAAAAGTAGTGACATACGAGAATATTGGGATAAAATGTATATGCAAATGCATATGCATTTTTTGTTGAATTCAGTTTGAGGGGGAAAACCGCACCGGGGATGCCCAGTCCGGCGGCGGAGTTTTCCGGAGGGAAAGATGAAAAAATCAGCAAAGATAATTGCAGCCCTGCTCATGACAGTATTCGCTGCATGCCTGGGAGTAATGCCTGCAATGGCCGATTCAGAACCGTACCTGGCATACATGGACGGCTCTTCCTGGAAGATGGAGCTCCAGTCTGACCCGTCGCAGTCCATCATGGTCTACTGCCTCGACCGCGAGGCACTGCAGCCGACGAGCGATTCCGGAGTAGGGCCATACACACTTACGACGGATCCCACTGACGAAGAGCTCATATCTGCGACTCCTCTTACGGATGAGGAAAAGGCGGAGACAATCCGCAGGATAGTGTACTTCGGATATCCAAATCTCGGAGGGAATGACGGAGAAGCATGGAAGGCCGAGGCGGAAGAACTCTCTTCCGGAATGTACGAGCTCAATACCGACGGCCTCAGGGGATATACCCAGTC
>JBMNPE010000033.1:0-15747 GCA_050943435.1 Oscillospiraceae bacterium
CCTCCGGGGCACTGTTCATAGACAACAGCAGGGCCTTCAGGATGGACCCCGATGTCCCGCTCGTGGTCCCGCAGATAAACGGTGCCGACGCCTTAAAGAACAACGGGATAATCTCTAACCCGAACTGCTCAACCATAATCACATGCATGGCGGTGTATCCGATAAGCAGGATAAGCCCCATTAAGCGCATGATAGCCTCTACCTACCAGGCCGTCTCCGGGGCAGGGATGCACGGGATAAACGAGCTCAGGGACGAGGTCTCGGCCCTTTCCCAGGACAGGAACTTCACCCCTTCCGTGTTCCAGAAGCAGATAGCGTACAACTGCATACCTGCCATAGGATCCGACACCGGAAACGGATATACTTCGGAAGAGATGAAGATGCAGAACGAAGGGAGAAAGATAATGCATCTCCCGGACCTCAGGGTCACCTGCACATGCGTCAGGGTGCCGGTATTCAGGTCACACGCGATTTCGGTGTCTCTCCAGTGCGAGAGGCCTGTTTCCGTGGAGGAGGCGGAGAAGGCCATTGCGGCATTTCCCGGTTCGGCGCTTGGGAAGGACGGATTCCCGACTCCGCTTGAAACGAGCGGCGCGGACACAGTTCTTGTCGGCAGGATAAGGGAGGACCTCGTCTTCGACGGCGGGCTCGCACTGTGGTGCTGCGGGGACCAGATCAGGAAAGGCGCGGCAACCAACGCCGTGGAAATACTGGAATATATAGTTGAGAGATGACTTCAGGAGGAAAACAGTTTTTTATGGACAGGCATACACTTGTGATCTTCATGGGGCTGGAGGACGAACTCCAGGACCCGTTTATAGCTTCACTGAGGGACAGAGGCGTCGAGGTGCTGGTTCCGCAGGGCAGAAAGACCGATGAGGCCGTGATCAAAGCAGTCAAAGAGTCAGGGGCCGACATGGTGCTCGCCGGAGGCGAGAGCTGGTCGAGGGATGTGCTCACTGCATGCAGCGGCACTCTCAGGATGATATCGAAATTCGGCGTCGGATATGACAACATCGACATCGGGGCAGCGAAGGAGCTCGGAATAAAGGTCACGAACACTCCGGGCCAGAACGCCTACGCCGTGGCCGAGATGGCCGTCTCGCTGATGCTGGCCCTCAGGAGGAAGATAAAGTGGTATGACGGGCTCATCCAGAACGACAAGTGGGGCCGCGACCTCGCCTTCGAGATAGGCGGGAAAACCGTGGGACTCATCGGATTCGGAGCGATAGCTAGGAATGTGGCAAAGATGCTGTCCGGATTCGGATGCAGGGTGAGAGCCTACGACATATATTTCAACAAAGAGGCCGGGAAGCAGCTCGGAGTCGAGAGCGTGTCCCTGGACGAGCTTTTCCATGAGAGCGACGTCATTTCGCTGCACTGCCCTCTGACCCCTGAAACCGCGGGGATAATCAACAGGGACAGCATAGCCAGGATGAAGGACGGGGTGTTCATAATAAATACCAGCAGGGGCGGAGTCCTGGACGTGGATGCCCTCAAGGAGGGCCTCGATTCCGGCAAGGTCGCCGGGGCAGGGCTAGACGTGCATCCCCAGGAGCCCACGCCTCACGACTATGTGCTCAAGGGCATGGACAATGTCATCCTCACTCCGCACGCAGCTACGGCCACGAAGGAGGCAATGTACAACATGACGAAGTGCACATTCGACCACCTGGACGAATACCTCGCGGGCGGTGAGATAACCAACCTGCTCACAAAATAGGCATTTTCAGGGCATAAAGAAGAGGCTGGTCCGGGTCCGGACCAGCCTCATGTCTTTGTCTGCCTCAGGCGAACACAGTGTCTATCGTCACTATTGGGGTGAATTCGGGATAATTTTCCCTCAGGAAGTTTTCCGCCTTTTCAGTGAATTCGCGCCTGTCCGTGTCGTAGTCGACGACGAAATCGCAGTAGATGTACTTGTCCTTTTCATCTATATAGAGGCCGTGGAATCCGCTGCAGTGCCCCGTGGAAGCTGTAAACTCCCCGAGCAGCCTCGAGAGCCTGCGGTACCTCGGGGAATTCTTGTTGACGGAATATATCCCGAATACCATGTAGCATCCGCATTCCCTGTAAAGCTTCACCTGCAGGCCGTGGAGGAGCTTGTAGACGTCTGTGAGCTTTGTCTTGGAATCGATTTCCACGTTAATGCTGCCGGTATTTCGCCCGGGCCCGTAATTGTGGAGTATGAGGTCGTGCGCGCCGAGTATTCCGGGCGTGGAACTCACTATTCCCCTTATCTTGGCAGCGGCTTCCTTGTCGCCCTTTTCCCCGAGGAGCTTGCTGAGCGTCGAAGTCAGGATGTCAAAGCCCGTCTTGAGGACAAAGCACGAGATGGCCGCACCGGCGATGCCGTCTATCGAGTAGCCGGTCAGCATGAATATGACAGCGGAAAATATTGTGATGAGGGATATCAGGGAATCGTTCCTGGCGTCTGTCCCTGAGGCCTTGAGGCTGTCGGAGCCGGCTTCTTCTCCCTTTTTCTGCGTATATGTGCCGAGAAGCATCTTCACCACGACAGTGGCGGCGAGGATCAGTATGGACCAGAGTCCGTAGGAAACTTCTGACGGGGTGATGATCGCCTTCACCGAATCTATCAGCATGTTTGCGCCGGTCACGAGGATGATCACGGAGATCACGATGCTCGTGAGGTATTCTATCCTGCCGAATCCGAACGGATGCTCCTTTGTGGGACGCTTGGCCGCAAGCTTTGTGCCTACGATGGTTATGACGGACGACGCCGTGTCGGACAGGTTGTTTACTGCGTCTGCAGAGATAGAGAGGGACCCGGTGAACCAGCCCACCACAAGCTTGACTGCCGCGAGAACCGCGTTCACGACAATCCCTGTGACAGAAGTCCTGGTTATTATCCTGTTTCTGTCTGCCTCCTGCTGGGCATTCATTGCAACTCTCCTGTGTCATGCATTTTTATTACTGTTCATCTTAAAAATATATTATATATACAAACCTCAGTAAGCGCGCAACCCTTATATTGAGGCGGCAATAGTCTATAATAATTCTGCAAGACTGCCGGAAGCGGGCTATAGCCCCGTGCGGCTATTAGTGGAGGATCCTTTTTATGGGAAAAGTGTTCTGCATAGGCGATTTCACCGTCGACATGATAGTCCCGTTCGGGGAGATGAAGGATACCGTAAAGGGCTTCTCGAAGGACAGCAGCAGAAAATCGCCGCGGATTTACACCCAGGCCGGAGGCGGAATTGCAAATACCTCGCTCGCACTTGCAAGACTGGGGATTGTCCCCACCATTGTCAGCAAGATAGGGTCAGACAGCTGTGCCAGAGAGGCTATTGAGTTCATAAAAAATGCCGGGGTCGACACTTCACAGCTCATAATAGACCCGGGCAGTGCCAAGATCATCGGTGTAGTGATCGACTCGGACGGCGAGAGGTATGTATCCACATGGATGAGACCCGATTCATGCAATGGCGAATTTTCTGCGGGAGACACATCTGGGATAGACGTGAGCGGCTGCACATGGGTGCACACGGGCGGAATCAATATTACCGGATGCGGGGAACACGAGCGCGAGATCGTCTCATTTGTCAGGAGATGCAGGGAAAGCGGCGCTGCAGTTTCCTTTGACCTCAACCTAAGGTACGAGACCTTCGGATATGACGAGGGCAGGAAGAAAATTTTCGACGAGCTGATAGACCTGAGCGATATAGTGCTGGGGTCCGGAATAGACGAATTCGGGCCTGCCACGGGGAAAAGCGACATCATCGAGGCAGGAATGAGCATAGCAGATAAGGGGAAGACCGTGGTCGTGAGGGACAAGGCAAAGCCGGTTGTCCTCATAAGCGGAGGCAGGAAGACCACAAGGGATGTCTTCCATGTGCACCAGCTTCACACGGTAGGAGCAGGGGATTCCTTCGACGCGGGATTCATAGCCGCGGAAGTATACGGGAAGAGCCATGAAACAGCAGTCGCGTGGGGCTGCGCCTGCGCAGCAAGGACCATAAGCCGGATGGAGCCCATGACCGTCCCGGACCTTTCGGAACTGCAGGCCCTGCAGGATTAAAATCCGGCGGATTCTGGATAGAGCCGGATGTTCTGGAACATATCAGAGGTAATACAAACTGCCCTTCAGCATGCGCTGAAGGGCAGCATCATCATTCGGAATAATTTTTGCTGAAGCCCCGGGCAGATGGTCAGACCGTGACGTCCTTGATCCACTTTTTGGAGAAGTAGCGGATGAAACCTACAATTCCCTTTATCACGTAGTCCATCTTGAGGATTGTAAATACGGTGAGCGGGGACCAGTTGAACACGAATGCTGCAAGCATGGCAAACGGGATTGTGAAGCCCCACATGACTATTGTCGTGTACCAGAAGATGAACTTTGTATCCCCGCCTCCGACGAGTATTCCTGTCACAAAGAGGCATTCATACGTATATCCCAGGAACAGGCCTATCGAGACGTTTATCATCTGCTTGGCCAGTTCGTAAGTCTCGGGAGAAGTGTTGTAGAGCGAGAGGATAAAGCCCCTGAGGCTCAGCGTGAGGATGGTGGAAATGATCGTGACCACGAATGCCATGACAATGAAGGCATTCCCGCGAGGCATGATCTTGTCCTTCTCCCCGGAGCCTATGGTCTTTCCGATGAGGACGCTTGATGCGCCGGCGACTCCTGAGAGCAGGGCCTCGTGAAGTCTTGTGGCCATGGTTACGATGGTGTTGGCTGAGGTTGCCGCCTGGCCGAGGTGCCCGAATATCATCGTGTACATCGATATGCCGAGCGTGAACACGGTCTCGCTTATCATGTTGGGCAGGCCGTATTTGAAGATCTTTTTCCTTATATCGGGATAGGATCCCTTGAATTCGCTCATTGTGAATCCGAGCTTCTTATTGAGAGCGAACATGTGCACAAGGCAGAGCACGAGCTCAACTATTCTAGCTATGAGGGTGCCCAGTGCCGCCCCCATGATCCCCATTGCCGGGAAACCCATCTTCCCGAATATGAAGCACCAGTTGAGGAATATGTTTATTGCGTAGGAGATGAGCATAATGAGGAGGGGATCCCTCGCGTTCTCCATGGACCTTATGGCCAGCTCGTAGGAATAGCTGACTGAGAAGATGATGAATGTGAAGGAGATTGTCCTGAGGTACCCGGTGCCCTCTGCTATCATCGCTTCCTCATTGGTGTAAAAGCTCATGATCTGTGCGGGAAACGCCGCCCCGATAAGTGTAAACACCGCTGACAGCAGCAGGCCGAGTTTTATTCCGACTGAGAGAGTCCTGCGTATGCTCTCGAGGTCCCTTTTTCCCCAGTACTGGGCTATCATTATCCCGCTTCCCAGTGAAAGTCCCCTTATGACGCCGGACACGATGTTGAACGGCTGGTCCGCTATGTTGGCGGCGGACATCGAGACTTCACTCAGGCTACCGAGCATGATGCTGTCCACAATGCTTACGCTGTAGGTGAGAACAGTCTGAAGCACAAGAGGTATATACAGCACCAGGACGGATTTATAGAAAGCCCTGTCGGTCTCGATGATTGGTCTTCTTATAGCTGTATTTCCCACAATCTGCACCATAACCGCAGACGGCTGGGTCTGCAGCACCTTAGAATATATTGTCAACAAAATGCTATTTTATAATAGTTTACTGGTGCCCGCAAGAGTGGCGCGGGCGTTCGATAGATGGTATATTTTGTAAAACTCGTGGGAAAGAAGATAAATAAATGCGGGCTGTAGTTACAAGAGTTTCAGAAGCTTCCGTCTCTTCTGGGGGCAGGGAGCTCGGAAAGATAAACAGGGGATTTCTGGTGCTCCTAGGCATAGGACCCTCGGACGGCGAGGCGGAAGCGCAGCTCCTTGCCGACAGGATATGCGGCTGCAGGGTGTTTTCCGACGAAAAAGGCAAGATGAATCTCAATCTTGCCTCCGCGGGCGGAGAACTGCTCATAGTATCGCAGTTTACCCTCTATGCTGACCTCTCGAGCAGGAGGCCCGGGTTCACGGGTGCCGCCGCACCGGAGCTTGCAGAGCCTCTTTATGAGAGATTCATAGAGATATGCAGGGAGAAGGGATTCCACACGGAGCACGGGGAGTTCGGTGCAGATATGCAGGTTGCCTCGGTGAATGACGGGCCTGTGACCCTTGTATTCGATACTGACAGGGGGAAGGCCTGATGGACGGGAATGAAAAGAGCGTCCTCATAGCCATGAGCGGCGGGGTAGACAGCTCCGTGGCCGCTTTCCTGATGCAGAGGTCCGGATATGAATGCACCGGGGCCACAATGAAGCTCTACCGCTCAGGACCGGACGGGGAAATGAGGATGGAGCGCGACATAGAGGATGCCCGGAGCACTGCCGGAAAGCTCGGCATTCCATTCCTTGCGCCGGACCTCTCGGAGGATTTCAAGAGGCTTGTGGTCGACGACTTCGTGCGCGAATACGAGTCCGGGAGGACCCCGAATCCGTGCGTGGTCTGCAACAGGACCATGAAGTTCGGAAAGCTGATGGAAATAGCCGACGGGCTCGGGATAAGGTACCTTGCCACAGGGCATTACGCGAGGACCTCATATGACCCTGAAAGGAAAAGATATGTGCTCAGAAAGGGCACTGACCCGCTCAAGGACCAGAGCTACATGCTGTACGGCCTCTCTCAGGAGCAGCTCTCCAGGGTGATATTCCCGCTCGGCGGGATGACCAAGACTGAAGTGAGGGAAATTGCATCCCGGAACGGGCTGCCTTCCGCATTGAGGCGCGACAGCCAGGACATATGCTTCATACCGGGGAGGGACTACGTGTCCTTCCTCGAGGAATACACCGGGAACGTATACCAGCCTGGGAATTTCGTGGATTCATCGGGAAATGTGCTCGGGACCCACAGAGGGGCAGTGAGATATACAATCGGACAGCGCAGGGGCCTGGGAATATCGGAAGGCGAGAGGATGTACGTCCTCGGCAAGGATATGAAGGCGAATACCGTGACCCTCGGGAAGAGGGAAGAAGTGTTTTCGATCGGAGCCGCGGCACGGAATGTAAACTGGGTGTCAGTTTCCGGAATCAGCGGACCCAGGCGCGTAGGCGCCAGGATAAGATACAGCAGCAGCGAGATAAAGGGCACTGCCGAACCCATGGAAGACGGAGTAAGGGTGATCTTTGACGAGCCCCAGAAGGCCGTCACCCCGGGACAGTCGCTTGTTATGTACGACGGGGACGAGGTCCTTGGCGGTGGAATCATCACTGAACCCGTCAGGTGAATGGAGGCATATATGATTGACGAGAGATTCTCCAGGACAGCAATGCTTCTGGGCGAAGATGCCGTTGAAAAGCTCTCCCGCGCCAGGGTGGCCGTGTTCGGGTGCGGGGGAGTCGGAGGATATGTGATAGAGGCCCTCGCAAGGGCCGGTATAGGGACAATCGAGATAACCGACAGCGACACCATATCTATGTCAAACATCAACAGGCAGATACTCGCCCTGACGAGCACGGTGGGCATGTACAAGACCGAGGCTGCGAAGTCGAGGATACTCGATATAAACCCGTCATGCACTGTTATAGAGCACAGGGTGTTTTTCGGTGCAGACACATTGGACCAGTTCGACTTCGGGTCGTACGATTACGCCGTCGACGCAGTAGACACGGTCACTTCCAAGCTTGCACTGATCGAACGCTGCAGGGAAGAGGGCGTTCCGGTCATATCTTCGATGGGGGCCGGCAACAAGATGGACCCGTCCAAGTTTGAAACTGCGGACATATACGACACTTCGGTCTGCCCGCTCGCAAGGGTCATGAGGCAGGAGTGCAGGAAAAGGGGCATAGATAGACTCAAGGTAGTGTATTCAAAGGAAGTCCCCATGAAGGCTGCGGGGGAAGAAAATGCCGTAAACGGCAGGCACATCCCGGGAAGCACGCCGTTCGTGCCCGGAGCTGCAGGGCTTCTGATCGCAAGTGAGGTCGTAAAGGACCTGCTAGACATAAAAACGTTAAAAAAATAGTAATTTCATTTGCCCCGCGATGATGTATACTTATTTCATGGTTGTTTCCTTATTCAACCCAATCTCTTGAAAGGAACTGATGGATATGTCTAAGAAGGGCAAGAAGTTCGTGCGCTTCATGATTGGAGCTGCTGTTGCTGCAGGGACTGTATATGCCATAAAGAAGGCTGTAGATGACGGTCGAATCGGGAAGCCGGATTCTGTCCTTTACGGGAGCTGGAAAGAGACAGAGAACGGCAGCGTCTGGGACTTCGGACCGACAGGAACTCTTGAAGTGAACGGGAAAGTCTGCAGATACACTGCAAGGAAGGGCCTTCTCAGGCTTATTGCCCCTGACGGCGGAGAGGATGTTTTCTACAATTATTTCTTTGAAGGCGATGAACTTGTCCTCAAGAGCGGCGATGAGGAACTGAGGTTCACGCTCAGCGTCGGAGGGGATCCACAGGACGGAGAGTAATTGTTCCGGGCTGCGGATGCCGCTGATTAACAAAAAAGAGGGACTGACATGTGCATGGCATGTCAGTCCCTTTCTGCATATGTGCGCATTCTGCAGATAAGGAAGAGCATCGAAGAAGCGTAAAGATAAAACATCAGGCCCCGTGAGGCCTGGTGTTCCTTATTTATCGGGTTCAGTTGGTATCTTCTGAGGTTTCCCCGAGGTCGAAGTCCGTGTACTGCGGCTGCTGCACGGTCACTATACAGTATGCAGTCTTGCCGTATTCGTTGGTAACGATGATCGTGGATACCCCGGGGCTGACTCCCGTGACATTTCCGCTGCTGTCCACAGTGCATACGGATGTGGTGGATGAGGTGTATTCATAATTTGTCCCGGCAGTGCAGACCGTAGGTGAAGTGATTATTGAGAGGGAAGCAGTCGTGCCAACTTCTATGGTCATGTCGTTCACCTCGATGGAAGAGGGGGCGGTGAGCACGGTGACCTCAGTTGAGGCCTCCCCCACGAGCTCTGTATCCGTCGATGCGGAAACCGTCACTGTGCAGGTGCCTGCACTGACTGCGGTGACATTGCCGGAGGAGTCGATCGTTGCTATAGTTTCATCGCTCGAGGAATATGTGAGGGTGATTCCCGTTGCGTCTGCCGGGATGAGCATTGCGCCGAGCTGTTTCGTTTCGGAATAGTTGATTATAAGCTCAAGTGTTTCAGGGGCGGTAATTCCCGTGGCATCCACCTTTACAGTCACGTGGCAGATGGAGGTGTCAGTGCTGCCGTTTACCGTCGCATACAGCGTTATATAGGCATCCCCGGCAGACAGTCCTGTCACGCTTCCGGAGCTGTCGACAGAAACCACTTCATCGTTGCTCGATTCCCACTGCATCTGGATCTTTTCCGCAGCCCTGCTCACGGCCTTCTCGGAGCTGTTTCCGGAAACCTCGTACTGCGGCTCCAGCACAGCGGTCTCCCCCTTTGATATCTCCAGCTCGGTGGGCAGGGAGACGTCGGTAATCGTCGCCCTGAGGGCCAGGATGATGATGCCGGCTATCACTGCGCAGACAACGAGTGCCCCTGCGGTGATGATTGCTATCTTGGTGGATTTTTCAATTTTTTTCTTCGCCATTGAGAGATCCCCTGTGGTTTTTGATGAAAAAATTATATCATCCGGCGGGACAAAGGAAAAATATTATTCTTAAGAGGCCGCATGGACATTAAGGCATCAGAAATATTTCGGCCTCAGTGCGTCGCCAATCACTATATATTTTGCGTATTTCCTGGATGAGGACCTTCTTTCCTGGCGTGGCTGTTCCGTGGAATCCCCGTTTCTGTCTATTATCTGGGGCGAATCAGGCCGCACCGCATCGGGAACAATCCCGAATATGCTGTTTTCCTCGTGCCGGTGGTCCGTCATGGGCTCAGCCACGTGAACGGGAGAAGTGTCATATCCTTCTTTTGACGGAAACATTCCCTCGTCATCCATGGACGGGGAGGGGATGTGAATGGCGGAAGCCTCCCCGCGGGCAGGCTCCCTGCGGCCCTCTGCAGACTTCCCAGGCTTCGGGTCGAAAAAGACCGCCTGTTGATTTTCTGCCTTTGGAGCTGACCCGGCTGCAGAGGCCTTTCTCTTTTTCTTATACGAGGCGGACCAGGCCGCCGCTATAGCAATGACAGCTATGTATATGATTATCCAGATCAGAGCCCCTGAACCCTCAGGCATGCGGATCACCTCAGGTTCTGGGAGACGAAGGCGGGTCCGCCTTGTCCTCTGAAGCTATGCTCTCTCGCATGTCGGTGTCGGCCTGGATGTTCTTGAGCCTGTAGTAGTCCATGACCCCGATGTTTCCGGAACGCAGGGCTTCCGCGGTGGCCTTCGGGATCTCAGCTTCTGCCTCGATGACCTTTGCCTTCATGGCCTGGATGGCCGCCCTGTTCTCCTGTTCCTGGGCCACAGCCATTGCACGTCGCTCCTCGGCCTTGGCCTGGGCGATTCGCTTGTCCGCCTCGGACTGGTCTATCTGGAGCTGGGCCCCTATGTTCCTGCCGACGTCCACGTCGGCGATGTCTATAGACAGTATCTCGAATGCCGTCCCCTTGTCGAGCCCCTTGTTGAGTACCGTCTGGGAAATGAGGTCAGGGTTTTCGAGCACATTCTCATGGCTCTCCGACGAGCCGATGGTGGTCACGATCCCCTCGCCGACCCTGGCTATGATGGTCTCTTCCCCAGCGCCGCCTATGAGGCGGTCGAGGTTGGCGCGGACAGTCACCCTCGCCTTGACCCTCAGCTCAATTCCGTTCTTGGCTATTGCAGCTATCGGAGGAGTCTCGATGACCTTGGGATTGACGCTCATCTTGACTGCCTCGAGCACGTCCCTTCCGGCGAGGTCTATCGCGCATGCCCTGTTGAAATCGAGGTTTATTCCGGCATTGTTTGCCGCGATTATTGCGTCGGTCACCTTGTCGACGTCCCCGCCTGCGAGGTAGTGGGCCTCGAGGGCGTTGGATGACAGCCTGATTCCGGCTTTTGTGGTCTTGATGAGAGGCCTTACGATCCTGCTGGGCGGGACCTTTCTTATCCTCATTGCAATGAGGGTGAAAATGCTTATGTGCACCCCGGAGGCAAGCGCCGTTATCCACAGTCCGAGAGGTGCAAAGAAATTGAGGATCACAATCAGGAGTACGACGATCAGAATAATGAGCAGAACTTTCAGAACTGTAGGCATAAGCGTTTCCTCCGTCGCTTGTGTTTTTATTAACACAATTATAACATGTGGGCCCCTGCGCACTAATAGAATGTATGTGTCATTTGTGCCAGTGGGAATTGTGTTGCCGGCCCTGTGAATGTATAATTTCTGCAGCCTGCCGGTTTCGGGCAGGCGCTGGAGGCTCACAGATGGATATTCTGAAATCTATCCTGTACGGCCTGCTGGAGGGAATAACCGAATGGCTCCCCATAAGCAGCACCGGACACATGATCATCCTCAATGAGTTTGTCAGGTTCGACCAGCCTGACTCATTCATGAGCGTTTTCCTTGTCGTGATTCAGCTCGGGGCCATCCTCGCCGTGGTAATCCGGTTCTGGAAGAAGCTGTGGCCCTTCGGGAAGAACTCCGGGGGAAAGGTAATTGCAAAGAAGGACAGATTCAGCCTCTGGGGAAAGATCATCGTGGCATGCCTCCCGGCTGCTGTGGTGGGGGTGCTTTTCGACAGGCAGATTGAGGACCTCTTCTACAATGCAGTGTCCGTGGCGATAGCCCTCATAGTATTCGGCGTGGCATTCATAGTCGTAGAGCGCGCGAACAAGAACAGGAAGCCCAGGATATCTTCTATGGACGACATCGATTACAAAACGGCTTTCCTGATAGGCCTGTTCCAGGTGCTCGCGGCTGTGTTTCCGGGGACCTCCCGCTCCGGGGCAACAATCATTGGAGCCCTGATCCTCGGCGTATCAAGGACCGCTGCTGCGGAATTCACTTTCTGCCTTGCCGTCCCGGTGATGATCGGCGCAAGCTGCCTTAAGATCGTCCAGTACGGCGGGGGATTCACCGGATCCCAGATAGGGATAATAGCTGCCGGCATGATAACCGCGTTCTTCGTATCCGCTCTTGTGATCAGATTCCTCATGGGATACGTGAAGAAACACGATTTTCAGATATTCGGATGGTACAGGATCTGCCTCGGAATACTTGTCCTCGCACTCCATTTTGCCGGGGTGCTGGAAGTCTGATCCCTGCTGTCCAAAAAATTTGTTTTTAAAGTGAAAGGAGAAGAGGCGCACTGCGCCTTGAAGGAATAGGCAATGAAGAAAATAACAATGTTCTATCTGGAACTGTGCCCGTACTGCAGGCAGGCCAGAAAGGCAATAGCCGAGCTCGAAAAGGATCCGCGGTACAGTTCTGCCAATATCGAAATGATAGAGGAGTCTGAGCATCCCGACATTGCTGAAAGGTACGACTACTACTATGTGCCTTCCATGTTCATCGATGGAAAGAAGGAATACGAGGCACATCCCGGCGAGAGCTACGAGGAGTGCATGGAGGCTGTGAAGAAGGTCTTCGAGAAGGCGCTTGCCGGCTGAAAGCAGTGATGGAAATGGAAAACATAAGCATTATCGCGGATTCGGGCTGCGACCTCATGCCGAAGGAGCTCGGCCGCAGAAATGTCAGCTTTACAAAGGTCCCCTGCAAGATAACAATAGACGGAATCGACTACAGCGACGACGACAAGCTCAACGTCCCTGTGATGATAAAGAGGATGGAGATCTCCAAGAAGGCCGGAAAGACGGCATGCCCTAGCCCGGGGGAATGGATGGAGGCCTTTGAGGAATGCAGCGGGGGCCCCGTAATAGCCATTACCATAAGCCACGGGGTTTCAGGGAGCTTCTCAAGCGCGGCTGCCGCCAGGGACATGTTCCTTGACGACTATCCCGACAGGAAGATATTCGTCTTTGACAGCTATTCCTGCGGGCCGGCGGAATCGTGGTATGTTCTTGAGACCGCCCAGATGATCTCATCCGGCATGAAGTACGAGGACATCATTTCAGAGCTCGAATCCATGAGAATGCATTCCAGGACTGAATTCGCCTTCTGCAACTTCGACAACCTGATAAAGGCAGGGAGGATGAACAGGATTGCAGGCCTTGTTGCCACGAAGCTGCACATATGGGGAGTCGGGGCGAGCGTGGACAACTCCCTGAAGCTGCTCAAAAAGACCAGGGGAGAGACAAACATGGTGCTGACGATCCTGCAGAACCTCGACAGCAGGGGATTCAGCGGAGGACTCATGGTCATCGAGCACTGCGACAACAGAAGTCTTGCCGACAAGATTGCCCAGCTTGTCATGGAGAAATGGCCTGGCGCGGATATAAGGATCGTGCCCACCAGGGGGCTCTGCAGCTATTACGCCGAGAGGGGCGGAATCATCATCCACTGCGCGGGAACGTCCGTCACGGAGCCCAACTGAATTGATGACAGAAAAAACTGCCGGCCGCGGGGATCAGATCCCTGCAGCCGGCAGTCCTTATATATTCAGAGCTGTTCCTGGTCGCGCAGCGCTCGCTTACCGAGGGACACCTCGAGATTTCCATTCTTGACCCTTATGTCGTCGAGCAGCTTTCTGGTGTCTGCACCCGGCTTGAGGTCCACGTCGTAGGAGAGCCTGTATACAGTGCCCATCTGAGAAGTCTTGACGGAAGACAGTTCGTAGCTGTCGACGTAATTGGCAAGCACGGGTTCGAATTCACCGTTGTAGTCGAAGTTCTCAGGGACAGTGATCTTGAGCGAGAGGGGCTCCTTTGAGAACTTCTTGCTTCCCGCCAGCAGAACCGTCACAAGTCCCACGATGAGGACTGCGAGGACCGCTATGGTGAGGTAGCCCATGCCCGTGGCGAGCCCTATTGCCATCGAAAGAAACAGGCTGCAGATTTCCCTTGCCGACCCCGGGGCGGACCTGAACCTCACAAGGCTGAATGCCCCTGCCACTGCGACTCCTGCCCCGAGGTTTCCGTTGACCATGAGAATTATGACCTGGACAATGACGGGCACCAGGATCAGCGACAGCTGAAAGCCTCTGGATGAGCTGTTTTTATATGAATGTATCCATGCTATTGCAAACCCCAGTATCAGCGAAAACGCCGTGCAGATGAGAAATGTGCCTATTGTCAGGCCCTGCGAATCAATTATGCTCCCCATTATGTCAGTCATGCTGTGTAAACTCCTTTTTCTGCTGTCTTTGTTCCTACCGCTTCAAAAACAGACGGTACAACTGTTCTGAAATATGCCTCCTGATATTTTGAAAATGACGATGCCTCTATCCCGCAGGCCTCTATCTTCCTTATGAGGCTGAGCGGCATCGCCGGTCCTGAAATCTTGACCTCCATGAGAACTTCCCCCGCCGGGATGAGCCTCTTTCCGAAAGCGCTGCCGTCGGTGAGCCCGCTGCTCCTGTATATCGGGTTCATGTCGAAGGTTATCCTCATCCCCGGGTCGTCCTTCATGACATATGAGAGGCGGTTGTAGGCTATCTGCATCGCCGGCCTGATCCCGGGATGCCTCTCGAGGAAGTAGTCAATCTCGTTTGATATCTGCGTGCTGGAAGGAGAACGGCCCTGCCCTGAAAGCCAGGAGAAGAGCTCGCCGTACCGGCCGTCTATCCTGCGCTTGTAAGTGATCCCGCCGCACTTTTTCTTGATCTCGGCAAAGGCCGGGGTATCGTCGGAAACAGTGCCTCCGTATGTCCTGAGCCTCAGCTTCTCCCTGTAGTACGGCTTCTCCATGGAAGCCCTGATTACACTCCAGTCGGGAGTGTCAAAATATATGCTGTTGATAGTGGACCTGTAGTAATCATCGGGAACCAGCATGTCTCCGCATGCTGTAAGGAATTTTTCCATGCCGGGAATATCGGTCCTGTATTTTTCTTCCCTTCTTGCGAAGGTGAATATGTAACCCTTCAATTTTGAAACCCCACTTTCATAGTGTCTCACCCGAGGTATGTGCAAATGATATCGCCGGAGGCTTAAATTTGGCTTAAATAAAAAAAGACGGAGGATTAACCTCCGCCCTCTGCTCTGGAAAATGCCTTTAAATCACAGCCTTGAAGTGTATCACGTCGCCTTCCTTGAAGGCTGATATCGTGCCCTTGTGGGATTCAGTTATCGCCTGCGCTATCGAGAGTCCGAGTCCGAAGCCTCCGCTGTCCCGCGACCTGGACTCATCGGCCCTGTAGAATCTTCCGAACAGCTTGGATATCTCTTCCCCGTCTGTTTCAGCTGACGTGTTGGAAACGTCTATTGCACCCTTCTTGCCGGAGGGATAGGCCGAAACCTTGATCGTCCCGCCCTCATCGCAGTACTTGACTGCATTGTCCGTGAGTATTGAGACGAGCTCGCGTATGCTCCTTTCATCCCCATGGCAGGTGATTCCGGGCTGGACGTCCACCTCGAACTTCTTTCCGGTATTTTCTGCGGCCGCCCTGAACGGCTCGGCAGTCTCGAGGACCGTGTCGCTGAGGGAGAAGTCCACGAAAGTGACGACTATGTTCTCCTCCTCCATCTTGGCAAGCACCAGGAGCCTCTGCACGAGCTCAGTCATGCGCTTGACCTGGTCCTTGATGTTCGAAGTGAACTCGTTTTTCCCGTATATGGTCTCTATTGCCTCATCGTTGGCAGAAATGACCGAGAGAGGAGTCTTGAGCTCATGCCCGGCATCAGTTATGAAGCGCTTCTGCAGGGCAAGGTTTTCGGCCATCGGCCTCACTGCCTTCTTTGACACGAAATAGATGAGCACGAAAAGCAGTATGTAGCTCGCCCCGCCCACGAGCAGTGCCCCTTTGAGGAA